>JBAUZR010000537.1:0-6685 GCA_049585375.1 Acidobacteriaceae bacterium | reverse complement strand
CGATAAAGCCGATCCCGCCACGGTTCCTCCATCCGCACCCGCATCCCTTCCCACCGAGCTGATCCCTGAGACCGGCTCTCTCCCCTGGCCCGTCCAGCAGAATGCAGGAGGCGCGAGCGTTCTCAAGGCCCAGGCTGCCTGCCCCTTTCAGGCCTTCGCCCGCCGGCGCCTCGGCGCCGAGCCCCTCGATGCCAGCGAGAAAGGCCTCTCGCCCGCCGACAAAGGAAGAATCCTGCACGAAGTCCTGCAAAGCCTCTTCGGCGGCACCCCCTCGGGCGCCAATACCGGCTCGGCTGACTCACCCGCCCTGCCCACTCTCCGCACCCGTGACGATATTGTCGCCACGACAGCTACACAACAGCTCACCGCCCTCCTCGAGGCTCATATCGAAGCGGTTTTCCGCCGCCATTTCGACATCGCTTCCGGCTACGCCTGGCAGTCTGCCTATCTCGCCGCCGAAACACGCCGGCTCCAGGCACGCCTCGCCGAGTGGCTCGCCTGCGAAGCACGCCGCCAACCCTTCACCGTCGAAGATTGCGAGCATCGCCTCGAAGATGTCCATATCGGCGACCTGCGCCTCAACCTCCGCGCCGACCGCATCGATCTGCTCCCTGACGGCACCCGCCTGCTGCTCGATTACAAAACCGGGCGAATCTCGCCAGCAGCCTGGAAAGGCGATCGCCCCGACGAGCCACAGCTCCCTCTCTATGCCGCTTACGGCAATGTAGACAACCTGAGCGGCGTTCTCTTCGCAAAAATCCGCGCCGGCAGTACCAACAAAATCCGCAACACCGGCTTTGAAGGCCGGGTTCGCGACGCGCATGCGCAGCTTTCTGCCGACTTCGGAGCAAGACAGGTAATCGTCACGGATCCATATTCCGAGACTATGCGCGACGACTGGGCTCGCGTCCTTGAGAACCTCGCACTCGAATTCCTCCACGGCGTCGCCACCGTCACCCCCCGCGAGCCGCAGGTCTGCGATTACTGTGAGCTGCCTGCCCTCTGCCGTAAGGCCGAGCTCAACCTCGTGCCCGCCGCTGAAGACGACGCAGAGGCCTCCGATGCCTGACATCCTCCTCGACGCCCCCGCCGATCTGGCCGCGCGCGAGCAGGCCCTCGATATCCACCGCTCCGTGCTCGTGCAGGCTCCGGCAGGCTCGGGCAAGACCGAGCTTCTCACCCGCCGCTTCCTGCGCCTGCTCGCCATCGTCGACGAGCCCGAGGAGATTCTCGCCATCACCTTTACCCGCGCCGCCACCTCGGAGATGCGCAACCGCATCCTCTCCGATCTGGAAGCGGTTGCCGGCCGCCGGCCCATGGGACCCGAGGAAATCGAGCGCCTCGGCCCTGCCCAAGAAGCCTGGGCTCACGCTGAGCGGCGGGGATGGGATCTCCTCCGCCAGCCACAGCGACTGCTCATCGAGACCATCGACTCGCTCTGCCTGCGCATCGCCTACGACCGTCCGCTCCTGGCCGGTCTCGGCGGCCGCCTCCAGCCGGTGGACGATGCGACCCTCCTCTACCGCCAGGCTGCGCGCCGCACCCTCGATCGCCTCGGCACCGCCGATGCCTCGCTCGACGCCGCCCTCGCTCACCTACTCGATCTCCGCGACAACCGCCTGCAGGACTGCGAGAACCTCCTCGCCGGAATGCTCGAGCGCCGCGACCAGTGGCTGCACGCATTTCCCTCACCGCGCACCATGAGCGAAGACGACTGGGACCGCCTCCACAGCACCCTCGAAGCGCCGTTCCATCGCGAGATCCGCCGCGTCGTGGGTGAAGCGCACCGCATCATCGCCGCCCAGCCCGCCATCGCTCGCCAGCTGATGGAGCTCGCCAGCTACGCTGCTTCTCAGGGGAACGACAAGGTCGCTCTTCTCGCCGGCGTCACCGAGTTGTCGCCCGCTATGCCGCTGGACCACTGGCGCAGCCTGTGCGAATTTCTGCTCAACAGCAGGCACGAGTGGCTCACCCGCGTCGACAAACGTCACGGCTTTCCCTCCGGCACCCGTGCCGAAAAGGACCGTAAGGAGGCGATGGAACGACTGCTCGCGTGGCTGCAGCACACCCCGCAGCTGCTTACCGCGCTCCGCGCCCTTCGCAAGCTCCCACCCGCTCACTACTCCGACGAGCAGTGGACCACCCTTCGCAACCTCTTCACGGTCCTTCGCCAGGCGACCGCCGAGCTCCGCGTGGCCTTCGCCGAGAAGAACACCGTCGACTTCACTGAGGTTTCGCTCGCCGCCATCGAAGTGCTCGAACACGCACCCGACCGCCTCCTCGCTATCGGCGGCAACCTGCGCCACCTCCTCGTCGATGAGTTTCAGGACACATCACGCACCCAGCACAAACTGGTCTCGCTCCTGGTTTCCGCCTGGGATCCCGGACCCGGCGATCACCGCTCCCTCTTCGTCGTCGGCGATCCCATGCAGTCCATCTACATGTTCCGCCAGGCGGAGGTCGAGCTCTTTACCCACGTCCGCGATCACGGCATCGGCGCCGATCCAAACTGCATCCGCTGCGAGACCGTGCAGCTCTCCGTCAACTTCCGCTCTCATGCAGGGCTGACAGAGCCGTTGAACGATATGTTCACCCGTATCTCCGTCGGCGAACCACCCCCAGGCTCCGCGGCAGTCGCGTTTGCCCCAGCCACGGCACGCGACCCCGCGCCACCCGAGCCCGCGCTTCAGGTTCACCCGCAAATCCTCGGCACCCCCGATCGCCGACCCACGCCCGACGAAATGCGCGAGGCGCAGCAGCGCGAAGCCGAGGAGGTTCTCCGCATACTCGAGCAGCACCTCCCCGCCATCGCCGCTGCTCGCGCTGAAGGTAAGGACTATCGGGTCGCTGTCCTCGTGCGCGCCCGCTCCCATCTTGCGCAGCTCGTGCCTCTGCTCCGCCGCCGCGGCATCGCCTTCCGCGCGGTGGAAATCGAGCGTCTCTCCGAGCGCCAGGAACTGCTCGACCTCCTCTCGCTCACTCGCGCCCTCCTTCATCCCATGGATCGCATTGCATGGCTCGCTGTTCTGCGCGCGCCCTGGTGCGGCCTCACCCTCGACGATCTCCACTGCCTCACCGGCGCCGATAGTCCTGCGTTCAAAAAGCGCTCCGTCCTCGAGCTCATCGACCTGCACCAGTCTCTTCTCTCACCCGATGGGCAGCGGCGCCTTGCTCGCACCGCGGACATCCTTCGCCGCGCCCTGGACCTGCGCTGGCGCCAGGCTGAAGTCCCTTCCCTCGCTTCGTGGATCGAGCGCACCTGGCATACCCTCGGCGGTCCCTCCAGCCTCGATGCTGCCGCTTATGAGAACGCTCAGGTTTTCTTCTCCCTTCTGGACGCGATGCCGCCCGATGGCCTGGCCCCCTTTACCGGCGAGTTCGCCGCGGAACTCGATCGCCTCTTCGCGCAGCCCGATCCATCCATTGGTGAAACCTGCGGCATTCAGCTCATGACCATCCACAAGGCCAAGGGCCTCGGCTTCGACGTCGTGATTGTCCCCGGTCTTGAACGCACCGCTTCCGGCGACGACAACTCCCTCGTCTGTTCGCTCGAGCGCATCGATCCCTGGCGGCCGGGTGAGAGTGAATTTCTCGTCGCCCCCATCGGCCTGCACGGCGAAGACACTGAGCCTCTGTACCGCTGGGTTCGCCGCCAGCGCCAGATCCGCTTCGACGAAGAGCGCAAGCGCCTCTTCTACGTCGCCTGCACCCGCGCCCGACGAGAACTGCATCTGCTCGGCGCCGCCGTACACGGCGCTTCCGGCCTTCGTCCGCTCAACCCAGGCAGCCTGCTGGCTACCGCCTGGCCCGCGCTCCAGGATGACTTCGAAGCCGCCGCTCGTTCTGCCCAACCCGCTTCCGCCCCGGCTCGCGTGCTCGCCTTCCCCACCCCCGGCGTGATCGGCGACCTCGCCGCTGTCGCCGAATCCGGCTCTACAGCGGGTCCGCGCCGGCTGCTCCTCGACGCCGAGCCTCTACCTGCTAGTCCAAATGTCATCGTCGCGGCTACAAGTTTTTCCAGCTCTGGCGAGACTCCCGATTTCCACCGCTCCGAGGGCTCACGCCAGGCCCGTCTCATCGGCTCGACCGTGCACACGATGCTGCAGCGCCTCGGCTCGGATCTCTCGGCCATCTCCCCGGCCGATCTCCGTGCCCGTGCCGCCGGCCTGCTCCGCGCCGCTGCCCTTACCGGCGATGCGCTCACCTCTGCCACCGCCGCTGTGACAAAAATGCTGCGCGCCTGTGCCGCCGATCCCGTCTGCCAGTGGATCCTCGCCGCCCATCCCGATGCTCAGTCCGAAGTTTCCTGGGCCGGCTATCTTCCTGAGGAATCCGGGGCTCGCCTCCGTACCCTCCGCGCCGACCGCGTCTTCCGCGCCGGTCCCACGCCGCTCGCCGCAGGCTCCGATGTCTTTTGGATCATCGATTACAAAACCAGCCCCGGCCCTTCAGGAGCGCTCTTCCTGGCACAGGAGCGCGCCCGCTACGCGCCGCAACTCGAAGCCTACGCCCGTATCCTCCGCGCCCTGCACGGCGAAGGAATACCACTGCGTTTAGCTCTTTACTATCCTGCTCTTAGCGAACTTGACTGGTGGTAACTAATGATCCTTAAAGTACTTACATAGTATGGTAGAATAATGGTTGAAAGGTAGAAAACAGTGAAGTCCCTCAACATCAAAGACCCGGAAGCCTGGCGGCTGGCTACCGCGATCTCTGAGTGCACCGGAGAGACGTTGACTCATGTGGTGACTGAGTCTCTGCGCGACCGGTACGCGCGTCTGCCGGTCGACCGCCGCAAGGCCAGTCTGGATGAACTGCGTTCCATCGCCGGCCGGATCTCCGCCCAGGTCCGCCGCCCTTATATCGATCACGCGGAGTTGCTTTACGACGAGCGCGGCCTTCCCAAATGATCCTCGATACCTCCGCCCTGGCTGCCATCTTCTTCGCTGAGGCGGAAGCGGACCGCTTCCTCCGGATCATTCATGATTCCAGTCTGAACCGAATCAGCGCAGCCAGCTTCGTCGAATTATTCATGGTGATCGAGAGTCAGCTTGGAGCGGACGCCAGCCGCCAGTGTGATACTTTTCTCCGCCGGGCCGACGTTCTCATTGAGCCGGTCACCGCAGAACAAGCCTTCACTGCGAGACAGGCGTTTCTGGACTTTGGGAAGGGCCGGCACCCGGCTGGCCTGAATTTCGGTGACTGCTTTGCGTACGCTCTTGCGCGAGTCACCAGCGAACCCCTGCTCTTCAAGGGCGCCGATTTTCTAAAAACAGATATTCAGTCGGCCGATCCGGATCAGGATCCAGCGGCCGGCTGATTATTATTGCCGCCCGCGGCTGCTGCCGCCGCTGCGCCCATATGATGCCGCACATCCGCGGCCCGCACCCAGAAGATCACGTCCTCGGAGATATTGGTCGCGTGATCGGCTACCCGCTCCAGCGCCCGCGAAATCATCAGCGCGTTCAGCGCCTGCGGAGCCAGGCCCGGCTCCTTCTTCATCAGGTTCAGCAGCGCGTAATGGGCCGCGCCATTCAGCTTGTCCACACCGTCGTCCATCGACAGCACGGACTCGGCCATCTCCGCGTCCCCTTCGATGAACGCCTGCAGCGCTTTGCGGACCATGCCGCTCGCCAGATTGGCAATCCGCGGAATATCGATCGGCAGATCCGCCACTGGAAACGCCTGCAGCTCCCGCACCCGGTCGCTGATCGCCCGCGCCGAATCCCCCACACGCTCCACGTCCGCGTTGATCTTGATCACCGACAGGATGAAACGCAGGTCGATCGCCATCGGCTGCTCCATGGCCAGCAGGTCCAGCGCCATCTGGTCGATCTCCCGCTCCAGCCGGTTGATGGCCATCTCTCCGCGGTCCACCAGATCGCAGATCGACAGGTCCCGCACCCGATAGGCTTCCACCGCGCGCTGGATCGACTGCTCCGCCATGCCCGCCATGACCAGCAGCTTCTCTTTCAGATCGTCCAGGTTCTGGTGAAATCGAATGCGCGCCATTATCCAAACCTGCCTGTGATGTAATCTTCCGTCCGCTTGTCGCTGGGGTTTGTGAATATTTTGTGGGTCGAATCGAATTCGATCAGTTTGCCGTTGAGGAAAAAGCCGGTCCGCTCGGCCACGCGGGCGGCCTGCTGCATGTTGTGGGTCACAATCACAATGGTGTATTGCGACTTCAGCTGGAAGATGAGGTCCTCGATCTTGGCTGTCGACACCGGATCGAGCGCCGAGGCCGGTTCGTCCATCAGCAGCACTTCCGGATCGACCGCCAGCGCGCGAGCAATACACAGGCGCTGCTGCTGACCACCGGAGAGGCTGGCGCCGGATTTCTTCTTCAGGTCGTCCTTGACCTCGTCCCACAAGGCGGAGTGCTTGAGCGAACGCTCGACGGTTTCATCCAGAAGCCGGCGGTTGCGAAAACCGTTCAGCTTCAGGCCCGACGCGACATTGTCGTAGATCGACATGGTCGGAAACGGATTCGGCCGCTGGAAGACCATGCCGATGCGCCGCCGGACTTCGACCGCCGAGGTCTCGCTGTAGATATCCTGGCCGCCGACCTTCACTTCGCCAGTGACTTTGGCGATCGGATTGGTTTCGTGCATGCGGTTCAGGCAGCGCACAAACGTCGATTTTCCGCACCCGGAAGGCCCGATGAGCGCGGTCGCCTCGTTGG
>JBAUZR010000536.1:0-2566 GCA_049585375.1 Acidobacteriaceae bacterium | reverse complement strand
CCGAGGGTGGAGCGGGGATGCACGTGGAAGCGTATGACCCGAAGCCCGGCACGGAAAAGACGTCACCGGCGGATTCGACACCGGTAGGCGAATATCTGGATGGCGCGCGGCAAAAGAGGCCTGTCCGGACCGAGGAACGGCAGCGGAAGGCTTCGTAGTCGGGGGAAATGCGGGCGCTCGCAACGGGCGCCCGCATTTTGCGAGAGCCTCGGCTCGATCCTCCTGAAACGAAAAAATCACTTCCCGGGTGAGGAATACGCAGCACCGGCGGGGTCTTGGTGCCGGGATACACTTCCTGCATGCGTCTCCTGTTCGTCGCGAGGCATACCCGCTTTCTCTCTCCGGGCTTGCTGTTTTTACTGCTTTCCATCTACACGGTACCGGCCCAGGCACAGCACAACGCGGGGCGTCGTGTGTTTGGAGCCTACTTCGAGGAATGGGACGGACGATATTCCGGCTATACGATGGCCGATCTGGAAAGGAGAGGAATCGCGGCGCAGCTGGATTATCTGATCTACGCGTTCGGAAATGTCACTCCTGGGTCGTCGCCGGTTTGCGCGATCGCCGATGCAAAGGCCGCGTGGCAGAATACTTCCGTTCTCGGGATAAACGGGAAGCCTTTTCCCGGCCCGGTTTATGGCAACTTTGCGGGCATGCTGCAACTGAAGAGGCTTCATCCGCAACTGAGAACGCTCATCTCGCTGGGTGGCCAGGCGGGCGACGTCTCGGGATTTACTGCAGCGGCGGCTTCCCCGGAGAAGCGTCGTGCCCTGGTCGCGTCGTGCATCAGCCTCTTCATTCAGGGACGGCTGGCGCCGGGTGTGGAAGCTCCAGGTCTGTTCGATGGGTTCAATGTGGACTGGGAGTTTCCGTTGCACCCGGACCGAGAGAACTTTACCGCGTTGCTGCATGAATTCCGCACGCAACTGGAGGCTCTGGGCCGCAAGACAGGACGGCATTACATCCTTACCTTCGATTCTCCGGCGAACCCGCAGAAGTACGCCAACATCGATCTCAAGGCTGCTGCCCGGGAAGTGGATTTTCTGACGATTGACGGATACGACTACGCCGCACCCACAGAAACGCGCACCAATGCCAGCTCAGCGCTCTACGACAGCCCCGCCGATCCTCTGCGCGACGAAGAGCGGTCGATTGACGACACGGTGCAGGCTTATCTGAAGGCCGGCGTTCCTCCAGGGAAATACACCATGGGGATTCCGCTTTACGGCGTGGGATGGAGCGGTGTCGCAGCGGAGAATCATGGCCTCTATCAGAGCGCGGCCGCCCCGGCTGCCGTAATGTTGGCCAATGGCGCCGGCGTGTGTCCGACTCAGAGCAAGGTCAATCCCGCACCGGGTTGCGACACCATCCTCACGCCGGGATACGCGACCGACGCGACGCTGGCCCGGCTGCTAAGACGTCTGGATGCGCGTTCCTGATATGACTCCCGGCGGGACGAAGCCACCCTCTATCTGTCAGCGAGCCATACCTTTTATAGCTTCGATAACCTGCGTTCGATTGCGGTCAAGACGAATTACATCCGCCAGCATCATTTGCGAGGAGCCTACGTGTGGGCTGTCAACGATGAAGGTCAGGCGGACGCGGAGATCAAGGCCATCGCCGCTGGGTTGATGTGAGTCTCGTCAGGAGATTGCGGCGCGGATTCCAAGCTCATCCGCAATTTCGCCTAATCGCCGGTCTCGGGTCCAGATCAGGATGGACCTGTCCAGGAGGGCAGAGGCCAGGAGATGAAGATCGGTGATGCCGATGCCTCTTCGGTGGAGTCTCCGAAGTTCGACCAGGGCGAACAGTTCATCCGTATTCACGAGCGGAGCCTGAGCCAGCAAAGACAAGTCGTTGAGAACTTTCTCTCTGTCGGCAATGGAACCTAGCGCCAGTTCCAGCCGCACAAATGGATGGGTGATGACTTCGTCATTTTGGAGCAAATCCCGCAGCCTGGCCTCTGAGCGCCGCAGATGGTCAATCCAGACCGAAGTGTCAACGAGAATCACGTTCATTCCGGCGCCGCGGCCCGGCCTTCGCCGCGGGGTCGCTGCCCCCAAGAGCCGCGAGGCGTCGGGCCGCTTCGCTTCGGACGAGCCGCGTGAGCGCCTCTCTCACCAGCGCAGCCTTCTCTGTGATCCCGGTGTAGTGCTCAGCCTGCCTGAGCAGTTCCTCATCAAGAGCAATGGTGGTCCGCATGGAGAGCTCCAATATGCAGATTATAGCATCATAATGATGCTGTTTTTGGTGCTGTGCTCCTGAGGCATATCGCGGGATGAAGCCATGCGGAAGCCCGAAGGCGCCGACACCTCCCTGCTGCGATCTGTCGATTATTCCATCGCGGTTCCGAGTCATCCGCCTGGCTGCGAACTCCGCAGGAGGCAAAATTGATTCCCCGGAAAGCAGCATGGCCCTCCGATGGGAGGGCCATGTTTTGGCTGCCGATTACCGAATGGGCCCTTGTTCAGATATCCAGGTTCTTGACGTCGAGCGCGTTGTCTTCGATGAACTTCCGCCGCGCTTCCACGTCTTCGCCCATCAGGGTGGTGAAGATAGTTTCCGT
>JBAUZR010000535.1:0-2006 GCA_049585375.1 Acidobacteriaceae bacterium | reverse complement strand
CAACATCCTGGTGCTGGTCAAGCTGGTCGCCATTCTGGCGTTCATCTTCGCAGCCGCAAACTTCATCAAGCCGCGCTACTGGCATCCCTTCATGCCCAATGGCTGGACGGGGCTGCTCTCCGGCGGCTCGATCATCTTTTTCACCTATATCGGATTCGATTCCGTCTCCACGGCGGCGGAAGAATGCAAAAACCCGCAGCGCGATCTGCCCTTCGGCATCCTCTCCACCCTGGTCGCCTGCACGCTGCTCTACGGCGGAGTCGCCATCGTTCTCAGCGGTATCGTGCCCTGGCAGTCGATCATGGGCGATGCGGCTCCGGTGGTAAATGGACTGCGACGGCTCTCCATCACCCCGGGCGGTCACCCGCTGCACTGGGTGGAGCTGATCGTGCTCATTGGCGCCATGCTGGGGATGATCTCATCCATTTTGGTCTTCCAGCTGGGCCAGGCGCGAGTTTGGTTCGCCATGTCCCGCGACCGGCTGCTGCCCGACGTCTTCAGCCATATTCACCCAAAGTTCCGGACACCGGCGGTGGCTACGTGGGTGGCGGGATTTGTTGTCGGCATTCCGGCCGGCCTGCTGGATATCGGCACCGTGTCGAACCTGTCGAATATTGGCACCCTGTTTGCCTTCGTGCTGGTATCGATCGCCGTCATCATCCTCCGAGTGCGCGAGCCGGAGCGGCCGCGTGCCTTTCGCGCGCCGCTGGGGCCGGTGTTCCCGGTGCTGAGCATCATCTTCTGCATCCTGCTGATGATGGGACTGGAAGTGCTGACGTGGCTGGCGTTCTTCGTCTGGCTCTTCGTCGGCCTGATCATCTACTTCAGCTACAGCCGTTTCCGCAGCGAGTTCGCGCGCCCCCGGGTGGGATAACTCCTGGCTGCGCGCCGCTCTCATAATGAGGGCATGGGACAACATCGGGTCTCCCGGGCCGAACTGGAGTCGCTGCTGGCCTCAGTCGCGGCCCAAACGACGGATCCCCGCGCAGGCATCTTCGGACCCGACTCCATGAGCTGGAAGATCAATCGCGAAGCGGCGCTGTTTCTCGGCGCCGGGCGCGCCGCGCTGCTGCAGCTGGCGCATCCCTGGGTGGGCACGGCGCTGCAGCAGCATTCTTCCCTGCTTGGCGATCCCCTCGCGCGAGTCCACAATACTTTTCGGATCGTTTTCACGATGGTCTTCGGCAGCCTGGACCAGGCGCTGGCGGCGGCGCGGCATCTGCACACGCTGCATACGGGGATTCGCGGGGAGATGCCCGAAACAGTCGCCGAATGGCCCCGGGGAACGCACTATGAGGCGAACGAGATTGCCGCGCTGCGCTGGGTCTACGCCACCCTGATCGAGAGCGCGGTGTTCGCTTATGGGTCAATTCGCCCGTTTTCCACAGAAGAGCGGGCCCAATACTACAACGAAAGTAAGACGATGGCCGCTTTGTTCGGCCTGCCGGCGGCAGCGCTGCCGGAGGACTGGTCCGGCTTCCACCAATACGTGACGGAAATGAGTGCGTCCCGCGAACTTGGCGTTGGCAGCCCGGCGCGGGCCATGGGCCACGCGATCCTGCGTGGCGCGGGTTCGTGGGTGCGGGTTCCACGGTGGTATCGCGCGCTGACGGCGGAGTGGCTGGGACCGCGCTTTCGCGAGGAGTTCGAGCTGCCGTGGTCTGCGGCCGATCAGCGTACTGCCGAGCGCGCTCTTCAATGGCTGCCGCGGGTGTGGTCCGGCCTGCCGGCACCGGTGCGGTTTGTCGGCCCCTGGCATGAGGCGGAGGCGCGCCTCCGGGGGCGTCGACCAGGAAAGGTAACACTCATTGGTAATCGTTTTTGGATCGGGCAAACATTACTCCCGTTTGCGAATCTCAGCTCTTTGGAGCGGCAGCAGTAACTCATTGCAGTGACTCAAGATAGCTGCCGCGCCGGGGCCCATCTGTGACACACTCCTGGCATGTCATCCAACTCTTCCCGTGTCGTTCTGCTAACGGCGACTGAACTCCGGGACAAAACTGTCC
>JBAUZR010000534.1:0-4475 GCA_049585375.1 Acidobacteriaceae bacterium | reverse complement strand
GTCCTGCTCGATCCCTATGCCAACGCCTTTTTGCGCAGCTCCTCCGATCGGCCTCTGTCCTGGGCTGTCCACGACAAAACCGACATGAAGCCGGGCGTGGGCGAGCGCAAATGGGAAGTCGATTCGCTCTGCTATACGATCCGTCTGGCGCACGGTTACTGGATCGCAACCGGCGACCGGTCGCCATTCGATACGGAGTGGCAGGCAGCCGCATGGAAAATAATCGAAACGTTCCACCAGCAGCAGCGCCTTACCGGCCGCGGACCCTACTCCTTTCAGCGCCCCAGCGCCAATCCTCTGGACACTCTGCCGCTCGACGGGTATGGCAATCCCGCCAGGCCGGTCGGGCTGATCTTCTCGATGTTCCGGCCCTCCGACGATGCGTGCACGTATCCCCTCTTCATCCCCGCCAATTTGTTTGCCATTCGCTCTCTCATCCAGATGCAGGAGATGGCGACGGCCGTGCTCGGCGATTCGAAACTCGCCGGCGCCTGCGAGGAACTCGTCGCCACAATGCGCAGGGCAGTTGCCCAGCATGGATTCGTGGAGCACCCGGTCTATGGCAGGATATGGGCCTACGAGGTGGATGGATACGGAAACACGCTGCAGATGGACGATGCCAACGCGCCCGGTCTACTGAGCCTGCCGTACCTCGAGTGCTGCGACGTGGCCGATCCGGTTTATCAGAACACTCGCCGCTTCGTCCTGAGCCGCGACAACCCATATTTCTTTGAGGGTTCGGCAGCCGAGGGCGGCGGCAGTCCCCATACCGGGCTGGGGCAGATCTGGCCCATGGCCATTCTCATCCGTGCGCTCACTTCGACGGATGACAAAGAGATCCTCCAGTGCCTCCGATGGCTGCGCAATACCACTGCCGGCACTGAGTTCATGCATGAATCCTTCGACGCGAATAACCCGGCAAAGTTCACGCGTCCGTGGTTCGCCTGGGCGAACACGCTGTTCGGCGAACTGATCCTGCGCCTGGCTGACCAGCGTCCGGCGCTGTTGCGCGAACGTCTGGCCTGACGAAGTTCCCAGGACGGCGGTTTTTCTCCAATGAGTTTCACGCTCGTCGCTCGCTATACTCGAACGAGAATGAAGTTTGTGACGCTTCCGAGGTTCTTCCGTGTTCGAGTCGTTCGAGTCTGAGTTTGAGCGCAACCTGTATGCGCTTCGCCTGGAAAAACTAAAGCAGATCGCCGCCGCCGGACAGCCGGCCTATCCGAATACGTTTGCACCGCCAGCGGATCATCCGCTGCGGACGATCCCCGCCATCCGCGCCGAGCATGATTCCTGGACCGGGGAACAGTTTGAAGCCACCCGCGCGCCGGTTGCCGTTGCCGGGCGTCTCATGGCCATCCGCCAGCAGGGCAAAGCCGGCTTTGCCACTCTGCAACAGGATGGGCAGCGGCTGCAGATCTACGTCCGCAAAGATGCTGTGGGCGACGCGGCCTTCGACCTCTACAAGCAGCTCGACCTCGGCGACCACATCGGCGTCACCGGATATCTCTTCCGCACCCGCACCAACGAGCTGACCGTGCACGTGGAGACAATCACGTTTCTCTCCAAGGCACTCCTCGCTCTGCCGGAGAAATATCACGGCCTGTCGGACATTGAGCTGCGCTACCGTCAGCGGTATGTCGATCTGTTCATGAACGGCGTGCTGAATGAAGCTCCGGAGGGTGCGAGCGAAGCCGAAAAGGCGGAAGAGATTCACGTCCGCGACGTCTTCGTCAAGCGGGCCGCGGTCCTGCGTGCCATGCGGAAATTCTTCGACGAGCGTGGCTACATCGAAGTCGAAACGCCCATGATGCAGCCCGTCGCCGGCGGCGCCATGGCGCGTCCCTTCATCACCCACCACAACACTCTTGACATGGATCTGTTCCTGCGCATTGCGCCCGAGCTGTATCTCAAGCGGCTGGTGGTCGGCGGCTTCGACCGCGTCTACGAGATCAACCGCAACTTCCGCAACGAGGGCATCTCCACCCAGCACAATCCCGAGTTCACGATGCTGGAGTTTTACCAGGCCTATGCGAACTACAAAGACCTGATCGAGCTGACGAAGGAGCTGATCGCGTTTGTCGCGCAGGAAGTGAATGGAACCACGATCACACACTTCAATGGGGTGGAGATTGACCTGGCGAAGTGGGAAACGCTGACCATGCGGGAGGCGATCATCAAATGGTGGCCGGTAGAGGCGGGCCCTCCTCCGTCCATGAGCGACTTGGGCTCCCGCAACGCCTTTGAAGCGTTGCTTTCGAGAGCCGCCGAACGGTTAGGCCAGGATCTCGAGATAGAGGATGGACTTGCGCAGGAAGATGATTCCCCGTCCGCCCAAATGGAAGATGGAATTGAACGCGCAGGACCCGCCTATTGGGAAACAGGTCCCCACCAAGAATTAAAGGGTCTTTTCTCATCTCTCGGCTTTCGTCTCACTAATGACGAGCCAATCGGCAAGCTGATTGCCGACCTGTTCGAAGGACTAGCCGAAGAGCACCTTATCCAGCCCACCATAATCTACGAGTTCCCCCTGGCCGTCTCGCCCCTCTCCAAACAGAAGCCCGACGAGCCCGACTGGGTCGAGCGCTTCGAGTTCTACATTGGGGGATTCGAGCTGGGCAACGCCTTCAGCGAGCTCAATGATCCCGAGGAGCAGCACCGCCGCTTTCTTGATCAACTAGCCCAGCACGAGCGCGGTGACCAGGAGGCCCACCAGATGGACCTCGACTACGTTCGCGCGCTGGCCTACGGTCTGCCGCCCACCGGCGGCGAAGGCATCGGCATCGATCGACTGACGATGATCCTGACCGGAGCGCGATCGATCCGTGACGTGATCCTCTTCCCGCTGCTGCGACCGGTCGCGCCAACTCAGGACGAAGGACCAGAACACTCCTGAGCCTCAGCGCTTCGACCAGTCTTCCCAGCGGAGTGTCTTCACGTGACTAAACTCTGAACTGTTCGCGGTCACCAGCACGTGGCCGCGGCACAGCGCCTGCCCGGCGATCAGCAAATCGTATGCCCCGATCGGACGGCCGACCCGCTCCAGTTGGCCTCGAATGCGGCCCGCGGCCTCGGCGTCTGCCTCGTCGAAGGGAAGAGTCGAGACCGGCCCGGCCAGGAAGACTGCGAGACGGTTTTGGTTCGACTGCTGTCGAGTGCTTTTCTCGATGCCATACCACAGCTCAAAGAGAACAACCGAAGAGACGAAGACGGATGCCTCTTCGCGCAGCACCTTCTCCAGCCGGCGGCGCACGCGGATCGGTTCACCATTAATAAGCGCGATGCACGCGTTCGTATCGAGCAGGTAATTCACTCAAAAATCCGGCGCGACGGCGTTGCAGGCTGATCGCGGTCCCGCAACCTGAAATCTGCCTTCTCACCGCGGTCGAGTGCGGCAAACCATTCGTTCACGTCCGCAATCATCGGCTTCAACAGGACGCCATCCGAGGTCTTCACGATGCGCACGCGATCTCCTTTAAAGCGGAACTCGCGAGGTAGCCGGACCGCCTGGCTGCGGCCGTTCTGGAAGAGCTTTGCGGTTTGGCTGTCGGGCATAAATCTCTCCGAAGAAAGTATATACCCACAGTCTATACCCGGCCAACCTTCTACTTCCGCTTCCAGCGCACCCCGTCCTTCGAGTCTTCCAGCAGGATGCCCTTCGCCGACAGCTCGTTGCGGATGGCGTCGGCGCGGGCGAAATTACGGCTCTTCTTGGCCTGTGCGCGCTCGGCGATGAGCCCCTCGATCTGGTCGTCCGTCACCCCGCGCGTGGCCAGCACCTCGGGAGACGCCTCACCCAGCCGACCGACCTTCTCTGCCCATTCCAGCGTGAACGCCGTCCACTCGGCGTCGTGATCCTCGAGCACGGCAAACACTCGGTCGAATTCCTGCAGAACCTCCAGCACCACGGGAGCGTCGTCCGCGTAGAAGAACCCCGCGTCGGCCTTTGCATTCACAAAACGCACCATCTCGAAGATCGCCGCGCGCGCCTCAGCGGTATTCAGATCATCGGTAAGTCCGGCCAGAAATTTCGCCCGCGTCTCACAAGCGTAGTCCTGCACCTCGCTGCGCGCGCCGTTGCTGGCCGGTCTCTGCGGCCACTGCGTCTTCGCGATGCGTTCGTGGAAATTCCGCAGCCGCTCCACAGCAACGGTCTCCGCTGCCAGACCCTCGAAGGTGAAGTTCAGCTGCTGCCGGTAGGGAACCGAGATGAGCAGCATGCGGATCGCCGAGGCCCTGTACCCCCGCAGCAACAGATCGCGCAGGGTATAAAAGTTGCCCTCGGACTTCGCCATCTTCCTGCCTTCGACGAGCAGGAAGCGCACGTGAAACCAGTGCCGCGCGAAGGGTCGGTGTGTCGCCGACTCCGACTGCGCGATCTCGTTCTCATGGTGGGGGAACATCAGGTCTTCGCCGCCCGCATGCAGGTCGAAGCTCTCGCCGAGGAACTCCATGGCCATCGCCGAGCATTCGAT
>JBAUZR010000533.1:0-9230 GCA_049585375.1 Acidobacteriaceae bacterium | reverse complement strand
TAGATCTGGGAGCCGGTCAAGCCAGCCGTGACGCAGAGCTGTCTTGAGCGTCTGGCGCAGCGTCACGATCTCCTGGTGCATAGTGCTATGGGCGGGAGGCTTTCCGAATTTCTTAATCGCCTCTTCGTGCCGTTTGATGCGATACTCCTGCACGGTTCCCGCTGTAATTTCGGAAAGTCCCATGTCACCGAAAAATGGGACGAGGTAGTTGCCGGCGCGCCAGCGCTGGCATTCGACGTAGTGGGCGTTCCTCTGGCCTTGCGTGATGATCTCGTATTCCTTCAGGTATTGTTCGGAGGCATCCCGAAATGTCCTTTCGGTCTTGATCTCTCCGTTGCGGAGCTTGCCCCTCAGCTGGAGGTACCAGTCCTCGGCGACTTCCCGGGCTTTGGAGAGGCTCTCTTCTTTCGTAGTGCGTCGCCGGTTCTTCCCGGCCAGGTAGGTCGAGCACTGCCAGTGGCTGCTATTCGGGCGTTTATAGACGTGGACTTTTCCGCCGAGGATGTCGAATTGTTCTGGCATGGAGCTGGGCCTCCATGAGATGAGATCGGCCAGGCCAAAAGGCCGAAAATGCGTAAGACATGTGTAAGGTAACGCCTAGTCACCGCATTGTCAATAACTCATACATAATAAATCTGTTGGCAATAGATGATCGAGTGGGTAATACGATTTTAAGTCCGCTGCGTCTGCCGATTTCGCCATCCGGGCGCCGTCTTTATCGTAGCCCAGGGCGCTGCGCTCGATGGGCGTCTCTAGCTGCGAGCGGCAGCCTCGGCCTCGTCCTGGCTGAGGTCGGGTTCGGTGCGGATGGCACTGTTCGACCTTCGCGTCAGGGTCATCACCGTAATGTCATCCGCCTGTCCGAAGCGGCGAGCGGCATCGGCAATGGCGTCGGCCGGCTCGCGGCTCAGCGCCTGGGTGCGCTCGAAACCGAAGAGCTCGCCGCGCGCGTTCTGCGCTTCCACAACGCCGTCGGAAAGCAGCGTCAGGCGGTCGCCGGGGCACAGCCGAAGCTCTTGTCCCTCATAAATGATGTCGGGGACAATCCCCAGCGGCAGTCCAGGCGGGAGCTGCACCTCTTTGCCGTTGTGGTAGGGCATCAGATGGCCGGCATTGGCGAGTGTCACCTCGCCTTCGTGGCCGATCCGTGCGCAGAGGCAGGTCACGAAGCCCTCGCTGTTGGTCTCCGTCAGCTGCCGGCTCAAACGCATCAACATCGCCGCCGGTTCCAGGCCTTCGCCGGCCAGTGCGCGCAGAGCGCCCATCGCGAGCGTCCCGGTCATGGCAGCCTTGAGGCCTTTTCCGCTCACATCGCCCACCACCAGCAGCGTGGTGTCGCCGGAACCCTGCAGGACCTGATAGAAGTCGCCGCCCACTTCTTCAGCAGGAAAATATGCCGCCTCGATTGCGTAGCCGGCCACCGGAGGCAGCTGCGCCGGCACCAGCCGCTCCTGAATCGCGCGCGCCGCCTGCAACTCGGCTGCGGTGTGCGCCTGCTCGCGGCTCACACGGGTGAAGCGGAAGAACATCACGACGCCAATAGCGAGCACGAAGAGAAAGTCGCTCACGTCGGACAACTGAAGCGACACCGGCCCCAGCGGAATCGGATAGTCCAGGAACGACAGCCGTTGCCATCACGCATAGATGGCCACGAACCACACATCGAAGAGCGCCGCCGCCGCTACCGGCAGCAGGCTCGGCAAAATCAGCCAACCCGCCTCGCGATTCCCCCTCCGATACCAGATGAACAGCAGTACCGGCAGCAGAAGCGCCGCGGGCAAGATCGCCCCCGCTTCCGTCAGAGAATATGGGTTGCCCGTGATTACCCCGGCGACGGTCAGGATCATCAGGATCAGCGGCGTCGGCAGTAGCCACTCGTAAATCCGCCACGCCCGCCCTACCCGCTGCCCCGCAAAGCTGAAGGTGAACTCAATTTGCAGAATGGTGAAGACGTAGATCAGCGGGTCACCGATGAGATCGTTCCCAGCCAGCGGAATGGTCCCGGCCTGCGAGTTGAAGGCCAACCCATTCGAAATCCCCAACAGCAGCAGATACAGGCCCAGCCATCGATACTCCGCATGGCCTCTCTGCGCGCGATACAGCGCCAGCACCGCAATCCCTGCCAGGATAACCATCAGATTGATCGCCGTGGTGGGCAGCGCCGAATATAGCCGCTCGCTTTCAAACGCCGCGCGCTCGTTCTCAATCGACCCTGGCGTCCCCAGCGCCGCCGATAGAAACAACGGCAGATGGTAGAACCGGTAGGTCATGGTCGCGTGCGTCCGCAGCGCCAGTTCCAGGTCCGTCATCCCGTTCGGAATCGGAATCACCTGCTCCGTCGGGCGCGTTACCTCCCAGAACGGCAGCAGCGTCGGCCCGTCCGCTTTCTCCCCGTTGAGGTACAGCTCGTAGGTGCCGTCTCCGCCCGCCAACAGCAGATGCAGGTGCGGATGTCCTGGTGCCAGCTGCAGGTGCAGACGGAACCAATGCCAGCCAGGCTGTGACGCGCCCATGTCGTCGAGCTCCACCGTGGACCAGCCGCTGTCATCGAAACTGGGCTGCGCCCACGCCGGATTGTCGCCGCCGTGCTCCTTCCAGCCCTGGTCGAGATCCAGAGTGCCTTGCGTCCAGTGGGCCGCATTCACCTGCGCCCTGGCCGGGCGTGGCATCATCGCTGCGGCCGCCAGCAGGGCCAGCAGCAGCGTGCCTGCCCCCTGTGCGCGCTTTGATCTGCGTCCTCGGTTCCCGTCTGGTTGCATGTGGGGAACCCAGTCTATCCTTCGCTCTTTTCCGTGGGCAACCAGGGATGCCGCAGCCCCACGGCTACCGTTGGATTTCGATCACCGCGAGTCCCATCGGCGGCAGCGTCACCGCCAGCTTATGATCCCGGATCGCCACCATCTCCGGCTCACCCACTTCGGACACCTTTTGCAGCGCCTCCACCTGAGCGGGCGTGGGATACTTTGGGCTGCCCATCTTTTTCCACGCGTCCAGCGTGTTGCCGTGCGCGGCGTCCACGCGCCGGATCTCCGCCCGCTTACCCGCTACGCCGTTCAGGTCGAACGTCTCGGTCTTCGACGGACCGTCTTCGCCGGTCGCGCCCTGTCCTGGCTGGACCAGATTCCAGGCCGCAATCACGATGGTCCCGTCTTTGCGCCGGGTGACCAGAGCCTGATCTGCCGGTGCCGGCAGCCGTTCGTCGCCCAGCTCGTGCAGCAGCATGAAGGCGTCATAGGCCGGTTTCGGAATCCCATCCTCCGCCATGATCCCGTACCCGCCGTAGAACGGCGTTTTGATCACGCCCTGCTCCTCAAAGACATCCGAGAAGGTCCAGTACGACATCATCAGCGTCTTGCCGTCGCAGTTTGAAATCATGTTCCCCAGCCACGGCCCCATGTAGATCGAGTCCGTGATCTTCTGCTCGTTCCTGTATGTCGCGTTGAACTCGCTCCAGATCAGCGGAATCTTCGGCCGCGCCGAGTGCTCGATCTCCTCGTGAACCTTGTCCACCGCCGCGCACACCATCTGGTTCGGCGCAATCGTGCGGTTGTCGTGGAACACATCTTCCGCCGAGTCATCCCCGTAGACGTGCGTGGAGACAAAATCAAGCGGCACGTGGTTCTCCGTCGCATGCCGGATCATGTCCCCCACCCACGCCGCCTGCGCCGTCGCCGGGCCGCCCACGCGGATCCGATCGCTCACCGCCTTGAGCGCCCGCGCCGTGTGGTCGTAGAGCTCGAAATACGTCGCCTGGGCCGGCCTGCCGATCCAGAAATCGATGTTGGGCTCGTTCCACACCTCGAAATACCAACTCGCCACCTCGTCGATTCCATACCGGTCGATCAGGTGTTTGGCAAACGCTGTGATCAGCGCGTCCCACTTGTCGTAGCTGGCGGGAGGCGAGGGAATGGGCTTGTACCAGAAGGCGTGGTACTGCACCTTCGCGGCCAGCGCCTTCGGCATAAAACTGATCTCGACGAAGGGCTTGATCCCATCCGCCAGCAGCCCATCGTAGATCTGGTCCACGTACGACCAGTCGTAGACGGGATTCCCCTGCGCGTCTTCGCTGTACACGCCATTCTCATCGTCCAGGATCGCGTGGAAGCGCACGAACTGGAAATCCGTGATCTTGCGTACCCGCTGAATGTCGTCGCGGTAGCTCTGCCGCATCGTCAGGTTCGCCCGTCCCGATCCAAACATCTCTTCCCAGAAATGTGGAAACGGGGTTCCCTTTGCATGCGCGTCCACCATAATCGTGGTCTGGGGCGTGCCGCTCTCCTGGGCAACTCCTCCAACGCAGCTTCCGGCCGCAAGAGCCGCGACTGCCAGGATGGTTCCAAAGCGTCTCATGATTTTCTCCGCTCACAAATTATCGTGCATCGCCGTGTCCGGCGGTGCCTCACCATCAACAGCGCAAAAAGAGGAGGATGTTCCCTGCGGAACATCCTCCTGGCAGCACGCCGGTCCGCTTCAGAAGCTAAACCGCGCCTGCAGTTGCACCGTGCGGCCATTCAGCGCCTGCCGGATGACTCCAAAATCGGAGTTGGGCGAGACCGTTCCGCCGCCGGGCGCCACCGACCCCACGACGTTGTCGATCTGCTGCACATTGAGGTTCGTTCGGTTGAAGAAGTTATAGGCATCGGCCCGCACCTCGAACCCGGCATGCTCGCCCAGAATCCGATTGCTCGGCACGCCGAAGTCCTTGGACAGACTGCCGTCCAGATCGTTATAGTCCGGTCCCGTCAGGCTGTCGCGATGGATTCCCGGCGGCGGTCCTGGTACCGTTGCGGGAAAGGCTGGACCGGTCGTGTAAACGGGAGGCGTGAAGTAGGCCGTCGCATTTCCACCGAAGTTGGGATCGATGGAGGTCATGTAGCTGCGGTTGGAGTGGTTCTTGCCATAGCCTCCCAGGTTCGCTGCCGGACGCAGGGAGGAATACGGGCTGCTTCCGTAATACAGATTTCCTGTGGTGTTGTAGACCGGATCCCATGGGAAGCCTGTATGCCAGTTCCAGATCCCGCTGAGCGCCCAACCGCCCAGAACCTTCTCTCCCCACGAATTTCCATGGAAGAACACGGGCTGCCATAGCCCGAAGAGCTTGACCGCGTTCTGCACGTCGTAGGCGGAACGCCCGTAGGCGGCGTGCACGTCGTAGGGATAGGGATCCTCGAAGTAAGGCCCGGATTGTTCATCCATGGCTTTGCCCCACGTGTACTGCGCTTCGGCCTGGAAATGATCCGCGAAGTTATGGGTCAGTGTCGCCACCATTGCGTTGTAGTTGCTGTTCGCAGCGTTGTCATAATAGTCGATGAAGTTGACGGCGGGATTCAACGCCAGCCCGCGCTGCGCCGCCACCGCCAACCAGTCATACTGGGTCAGCAGGTGGCGCATCTGGGTTCCCTCGTAGCCGAGGGTCGCCACTGTGCTGGCCGGCAGCTGGTAGTCCGCCTCCAGCGAATAGTGATAGTCGGTGATCGTCTTGGGATGCGACGGGAAACCGGTGATGTTCGTCGACCCGGTCACCGGCAGGTTTGCGCTGCTGAAGGTCGTGATCGCTGCCGGATTCGGGGCGTATCCGAAAATCGAATTGATATTCGTTGCAGTTTCATACAAAATACCGGTTCCAGCGCAGGTGGGATTCGGGAAGGGGTACGCGCAGGTGAAGTTCGGGCTCACCGCGCTCGGCGGATTACTGAATCCATTCGCCAGAATAGCGATCTCGTTCTGGTTGTAGTTGATGCCGAAGCCGCCCCGGACCACCGCCTTGCCGTTCTGGCTCAGCGGCTGCCAGTCAAAACCGATCTGCGGGCCCCAGTTAGCCTTGCTCGGCGAGTAAAGCCCGCCGCCCACCTTAATATTCAGGCCGTCGAGCGGATTGGCTCCGGTCCCGAACTGCATCACATCCAGGTTGTTCTCCTTCGAGGTGAACGCCCCAAAGTAGGACCACCGCAGTCCAGCATTGATTGTGAAGTTAGGGCGCAGTTTGACGTCATCCTGCACGAATGCGCCCCACAGATTTTCGCGGTTGTCTTCCCGGTTCGAGAACGGAATGCCGGTTGCGTAGTTGAACGTCCCTGTCTCTTTGTAGGGTGCGTCGTTCGCGAAATCCCACAGGTTGTGGAAATTAAACGCCGGTCGCGAAGCATAAATCGCGTTGTTCAGGTAGTAGAGGCGGGTCAGCTCGCCGCCCGCCTTGATGTTCTGCTTGCCACACACCTTGGTCAGGACGTCGTTATAGCTGTAGGTCCACTGGTCCAGATTGCTCGGTCCCGGAGCTCCAAAATACTGGAATCCGGGCTGCCCGTTCGCGCCAATCGTTCCAATGCCATCAATGTTATCGGTCGGCAATCCGAACGGCTCCTGCGGGTTGCTCGCTACCTCATTCCACCGGTAGCCTGCGGCGTTCGCCCGAGCCTGGTTCAGCAGGGTCGCCGAAAACGTGTGGTTCCAGATCAGCGCAAACGCATCGTTCACCTGCGAGTGGTGCCACAGGTTGGCCGAACGCACCGGTCCGTTATAGTCCGTCGTGTCCAGCGGAACCCAGTAAATCGTGAACGTCACCCGGTCCCGCGACGTGACGTTCGCGTCGAAACGTCCGTTGTACTGCGCCTGCGAAGTCGTTGTGGGATCCACCGTGTTGAAGTAGGCCATATCGGGCACGCCATCCAGGCCGCCGCCCACGCCTGGAGTATTCGAGTTTCCGCCATAGGTCAGATCCTGCGTACCCGCCGCGCTCTTCAGCGGAGAGCCCACATCGAGGCCTCCGCTGGTTGTCGTGCAGTTCACGCCTTCGGTCAGTCCGATCGAAGCGCACGTCTCCGGAACGATGCCCGATGCCGCGACCGCTTCGCCCTTGTACCCCAAGTAACTCGAGGCGATGGGCGCTATTCCCGTCAGCGCATCGAATTGCGACGTCTCGTACCAGCCCTGCGTGGTCGTCGTCGCCTGCAACGGACTGGTTTCGTAGTTAAAGAACCCGAACAGCCTGTTCTTCCAGAACGGACCGCCCAGGCTTCCGCCGTACTGGTTGAATCGTGAGGGGTCCCGGTTAACCCCGCGTGACGATGCCCGCTCCGCATCGGTCGTCCCCATTGGGGCATGATTCGATCCGAGGCCATTCCATCGCTGGTACGCGTTCAGTCCGGGACGCGACGCCTTGAAGAATGCGCTGCCGTGCACCTGGTTCGTCCCGCTCTTGGTCGTGACTTCAATTTGCGCGCCGCTGAACCGTCCGTTCTCCGCGTCATAGCTGTTGGCAACGACGTGCAGGTCCTCGACCGAATCTTCACTGGGCGTGATCACCGAGGTGCCGCCCCACACCGCGCTGGTCGTGCTGATGCCGTCAACGCTGATGCCGTTGGTCTCGTATTGACCACCCAGCGACTGCACCTGCGGACCGTTTTCCGTCTCGAAAATACCGCCGGAACCTGCGGTTGTGCCGCTCGGTCCCTGGTTTCCCGGCAGCTCATATGATCCGCCACCCGATCCCTGGGACGCGTCGCCAAAAACCCCGGGTGTCAGCTGCGCCAGCTGGAACACGTCGCGGTTGAATGACGGCATGTGCTGGATCTGGTTGCTCGAGATGGTCGCGCTCAGAGTCGCCGTATCCGTCGGCAGCCCGCGCGTGATCGATGTGACCGTCACCGTCTGCGCCGCAGCGCCTATGATCATCGTCACGTTGATCGTGTTGGCCTGCTCCGGCGTGATCTGCACCTGCGACAGAGTCTTACTCTCGAAGCCAGTAGCCGTCACCAACAGGCTGTAGTTCGCCGGCCCCAGCGAGTTGAACGTGTAAATCCCGCTGCCATCCGTCTTCGCTGTCTGGCTACGGTTGGTGTCCTTATCGGTAAGTGTCACCGTCGCTCCCGGAATTACCGCCCCCGAAGGATCGGCGACCGTGCCGCGCAGCGACGCATTGAATTGCGCCTGCGCCCCCGGAGCGAACAGGACAACGATCGCGGCAAATAAAAACGCCGGCCAAAGGCCGACGCTCAGAAAACGCTTAAGGAATAAAGACGATACACGACGGCCACGCCCGGAGCGGGGCCCTCCAAACAAGGCACACAACATACTGGTCTCCTGAAAAAAGGTGCAACCTTACAACGGATGGCCTTCCCGTTATCTGGGATGCCTAAATGGTTAATACAGGTCGGCCAAATTTCCGGCGCCCCAATTGCCTGCGCCCAGTCTGCCTCTGCGCCCGGTGCCCCTAATCGCCCTGCAGCCGCTATAGTGCAGAGGTGTGTCCCGGCGACCCCGTCGCCATCTCCTTTTTTGTGAGGCCATTTCCGTGCCCCTGCGCGCACTCTCTCGCTCTTTGTTCGGCGCCGCTCTGCTGACCCTCGTTCCCCTGGCCTCCGCCCAAACTCCCGTCCCCGACGGCATCCCCCGCGCTCTCGCCCAGTCCAGGGCCGTCCGCGTGTCGGATCTGCACTACGAGCTGCATTTCACCCTGGTCCCGCACGCCCCCGCCGCTGCCGCAACCGAGGAACTCACGTTCAATCTCAGCGATGCCTCGCAGCCGCTTCTTCTCGATTTCCGCGACGGCGCCATTTCGTCTCTCACGCTGAACGGAACCCCGATCCCAGCGATGATCGAGCACGGACACCTCGTTCTGCCGACCGCGGATCTCCGCACCGGCCCCAATACCGTCGAGTCGAAGTTCACCGCCAACGTTGGACCGGCCGGCAAAGCCATCACGAGTTTTGAAGACAAGGACGACGGCAGCGAATACATCTACACCCTCTTCGTTCCCATGGATGCCAGCATGGCCTTCCCCTGCTTCGACCAGCCCGACCTCAAAGGCCGCTTTACGCTCACCCTCAGTCATCCCACCGCCTGGTCCGTCATCTCCAACACCGCCCCCTCCATAAACGAATCCATAGGCGCTGTCTCCGAAACTCACTTCCACCAAACCGAGCCCATCCCTACGTACCTGTTCGCTTTCGCCGCCGGACCCTTCGTCAGCGTCCACCCCACGCCCGGACTCCCTAACGTCTGGGTGCGCAAGTCCAAAGCTGCCGCCGCAGTCTCTGAAGTCCCCGAGGTCCAGACCACCGCTGCCGACGGTATCCGCTATCTTTCCGACTACTTTGCCCAGCCTTTCCCGTTTCCCAAGTACGAGATGGTCCTTATCCCAGGCTTCGCCTACGGGGGCATGGAGCACGCCGGCGCCACCTTCCTCCGCGAAGAGTCTGTCCTCTTCCGCACTGCGCCCACCGCCGACAACC
>JBAUZR010000532.1:0-6406 GCA_049585375.1 Acidobacteriaceae bacterium | reverse complement strand
GCCCAGCGCTGACTGATTTAACTTCCAAACTCCGGGGGCCGCGGAATGACTGCTGCGGCCCCTTTTTCTGTTCGCATGTGCCGATTCGGCACAGGGCCTGGAAGGACTTGGACTGGGTCTTGTGGGGCCTTGTCCTGCCATCCGCAGGGCCCGACGCTGCAAGCGGCCCCCCGTAATCAAAAAAAGGAACCAGATAATAGGGGGAAACAGCTCGGGAGCGGTATTTACCTTTGGGACCAGTCACCGCGTCCCCAAAAGGAGACTCAACCGTGTTGGAATACCGTTTCTACTTCAGCGCAGAAGTTACGTGCAACGACAACCAGCGCATCACCAGCCATTGCCACTTTCCTCTGGGGGAAACCCCGCTCGTCCCCGTCGTCGGCGACGAGATTGCCTTTCGCCGGGCCGGTCGCCGGTACTGGTTGACAATTGAGCGGCGCACTTTCCAATTCGGGATCAACGCTGATCGGGTGCGCGTCATCAGCGTCAGCTTCTCGGGTGCAGCGAAGGAGGGCATGCACGATGAACACGTTGCCTAAACAGCCCTTCCATAGCGCTGGAGATGTGGTACAGCTGAAGTCCGGCGGCCCTGAGATGACTGTTCACGGTCCGCTCAACAGTTCGCCGGACTTGTATTTCTGCCAGTGGTTCGGAGGTGGGCGGAAGCTCGAATCCGCCACTTTCCACGCGAGCGTCCTCAGGACGGTCCCGCCGGGCAGCTGACGCCCGCAGGCGCTCACATCGGCTGATCGCATGGGTCCGGCTTTGAACAGGCCGGGAGCATCGGTTCCAGAATCATCAGGTTCTGGAACCGATGCCCGCGGCCGAGGGCGCGACCTAGATTCAGAGGTTTGCGGCGGCCGCAAAGCGGAGACTTTTGGAACAAGCCCTCCACATGTCGGCGTAGTGGAGGGCGACGGCGAAATCCAGCCCTGATTGCTGGTCACAGGCCATCCGGTCGATCTTCGTCTTTTTCATTTGATGTTGGGTGAGTTGGCTCCGGGCAAATTCAGCTGGCGCAGCGCGGTGCTGAGGTTGCTGACGCACTTTCTCAGATCTTCACCGCTCGGCATCTCCCAAGCCTTCTTCGGGTAGACCATGATGGGATAAATGCACTTCGTTGGAGGATCGAGAATCGCCAGGATCCTCCATCCGCCCCGGGCTCCTTCCCGCCTTGCGCTGTCCCGATAGCGATACTTCAAGAGGAAGCGATCGGCGAGAAGGTCCTCGAAACGTTGGACGCGTCGGCCGCGGCACGCCTCGTGGTTCTTGGCAATTTCGCCGAATGCCGCAGCTGTATCCCGGTCAACACTCGGAAAACCGTGCGTTCGCCAGTGATCGCAGAGGCTTTTAAAGTCCGGACTGGCAGTCGAATCGACTCTATAGGCGGCCAACGGGCTCCGCGGATGGCAGGTGCCGAATGCAGTCCGAAATCAGACTGCGAAACTCCTTGTCGCCCGCGAGCACTAGGTTCTCGATGATGTCGTAAAGGTCCTCGGTATCCTCCTCCAGCGACGAGATGAGCATCGAGAAGACTGGCTTCGTTCGAAGGACTCGCATTCCGTGGTGATCGAGAACATGCGAAAGATTCTCGTGGATCTCACGCAGGCGCGCTGTCAACTCCGTCGCCTGCGAATCGGTGAGCGCAGCCAGACGGGTGTCTGCGGACAGCGATCGCAGGAGCCCGCGAAGAGCCGCGTGGAGGGCCGCAAAGAACACTATGCCGCTGATCCACCCTCTTACGTGTCGAGCCCAAAGCGCAACCGCTAAGGTGCGGTCCGCACTCCGCTCCATCTCGTCGAAAGTGATTGTCGCGCTCATTGTCTCCACCATCATTCGTTAGACGCGGGAAAGGCCCCGTCAGGCTCGACGGAATGCCAGTCCCAGGGACCGCGTTCACGAAGGAAAACCGGGGGACTCAGGCTTCGCGATTATGATATCACGATGCGGGTGCTGTAAGCAACTGAATCTTAGGGTATTTTGCGTCCCGCAGGGTCCCCGGCGGAATGCCCAGAACGGGTCATCTTCCCCCATCCGCTGACGGTTCGTCAAAACATCATCACCAACGCGATCCTAGCGTGGTTACAAAAAGAAACGAGGCTATGGGTGTTTGTCCTTGAGTTCGTAGACGCTATTGAGCGCTCTCGAGGGGGTTGTTGAGGCCGCCTTGGTGAATCCACTTCACGGCGTCTTCCACGAGGGCTTTCTCCGGGTGATGGCCGCGGCCGCCGAGAGGAATGCCGTACAGCGTGCGATAGATGCCGTCCTGCTGGAACCGGTGACGCACCGTAACCGAGTTATTCGGCCCCATGCTCTCAACAGTGAGCAGGTACCGGCCGTATTCGAAGCTATAGGGCACGGCTGTCGACGAAGTGGTTGTCCCGCTGTAATTGGCGGTGTCGCCGTCATCATCGGTCACGGTACCAGATTGAGATCCGCGGGTGGAGACGATCTGAGTCCCGTGATAGGTAGCGGGGGTGACGGTGATGAACAGAACGGTCCCGACCGAGGGATCAGGCGCCGCATAGCAAACGTCCGGGAACTTCTTCTCGAGGTCGCCCGTCAGCCACTTCACAACCTTTGCGGCGCCCACTCCCTGCTGGATGTTGCCCAACTGGTCTCGCTGGATGATCGTGTATCTGACGGTGCATGCAGTCTGTGGATGGCCGCAGGGTGCGAGTAAGGCAATCAGTATGAGCAGCCACGGCGCTTTCCTCATCTGGCTGTGCTCCTTTGAGAACGCCAGTCTAGGCCGCGTTTGGCGCTATCTCGATCCCTCGCAAGCACCGCGCGCCCTACCACTTTTGAGGAGCCTATCCACTCCATCTTCGTATCGTCCCTTGACCGCCGCTGTCCTGTATCTAGTTCCCGGAAAAGTGGCATCTGTGGGCCCTGGCCGTGGGATAGCCCAGCCGCCGGTGAACCCTACGCTGGTTCTGGGCCCCTGATTACGCGGAGGGGATATGGCAATGACAAGAGAAGAGCACGAGCTCATCGTGGACATGCTGACAGTCCAGATGCAGAAGTCTCAGGTACTGCTGGACGTGCTTATCGAAGAGGGACGGCTGACGGCGGCTAACCTTCTCTCGATGCCTCCTCACTGGACCATCTTGCTGAGCATTGCCAGGCCCTCGGTCCGGCCACTGCCCACACGACCCTCGACAATACGGACGACGGGGCTGCCGCTGTCTGATCTGAGAATCACGAAGGGATTGGCATACCCCTCTCGACTTTCAAGAGCCGCATGGACGCAGAGACTTGGAGTGAGCACGTGTAGCTGATTCGTCTCGCATTCGACCAGGCCGAAAATATCTGGGTTGGGAGTGACTTCAACCTCACAGAAATGGCCCGAACCCGCGAAACCGAAATCGAACTCTACCATCACCTTGGTTTGTCGGTTCGCCCAGTCTTTCAGCTGGGTCATCACTTCACCCAGTTGCGCCGGATCTGCCTTCTGGACCGGCGAGAGCCTCAGAGAACAACGCTGGTCATCATCAACCCCGAATCTGATAAATGCGCCGGCTTCGCTGGCTTCAACTCGTATAGGCGGATCGAGGATGAGACTCTTCGTCAGATCGCCGGATAACGACTTAAACCAAAAGTTCGGTTCCTGGCCATCCAATCTGTGCAGGTATCCCTCAACCACGATCCACGCTGCGCGAATCAAGAGCAGAACGCGGCGCCTCTCTCCAGCCCATGACTCCAGAAGCGCGATCGCTTCTGCCTGGCTACGTTCCATCTCCTCGTCCCTCTTCTTTTTTCTCGCCATATTTGCTTGGCGGTTCTCCCTGTTATCTAGTCTGCGCCCGCATTCATTGTTTTCCCTTCGCGCCGATGTGACGCACCACGATCTCCAAAGGGCCATCGACGTTCAGGTCCGTTTTATCGGTGAACAGCTTCAGGTGTCTGCCGAGACGCTCAAGATTCGCACCCTTATCGGCGATCTTGATCTTTTTCACGGTGCCGACTCGCTCACGGTTCTCGCCTCTGCCCTCGAACTCCTCATACACCTCGAGACCAGCGACAGCGGCAGCTGTATCGTCGTCAAACTCACCGATGCGCTTGGGAGAGCCGTCCGCATTGAAGAGCTTGCGGGGGTCGAAGAATGCCAATCTGGCAATCTCGCCAAGCACTCGTTCGGCGGTAATCTCTAGTTTGCCGGCCATCCTCGCCTGCTCGATGGCGATCTTCGCGGCGACCTTAGGGTTTCTTAGCAATTTGCTGGCACCGACTTCTGCTGTTCTCTCGCTGTAACCCGCTGCGATATAAGCCCTTTTTCCGTTCAGATCGACCAGGTATTCTGCAACGAATCGTACCTGCTTGGGGGTAAGGTCCGATCTGCGGCCGAGGTTCACCAGCGACTCCTGAGGCCTCATCACACCTGAGCTCCGCCGGTGGCGGCGGGCGCAGCACTCCGCTGCTGCTCCATCCAGCGACTCAGCATTCGCTGCACGCATGCCTCTCCAGCCGCGTGCCCATGGCTCCTGGCTGCCTCATCACTCCACGGTCGCCCACGAAATGACCCGTCGTCGGTGGTGACGATCCACCAGTGGTTCGTTTCACCTCGGACGGCCCCGCAGCCGCAATCGCAGGTGTATTGTTCGCTCCAGCTCATTCGCCTCCGCCTGGATCTGTCTTCCAGCTCGAAGCGCGACACGCTGCCCGAATTGGGGGATAGAGCTGACCGCAGGTGACGAGTACACTGGGATTCCCCTCGGAGGCACCGATGGACATCGTTCTGGTGATCGCTCTCGCGCTGCTGCTCTTCCTCGGATACGGCTGCGCCCGCGAAATCCTGCAGAGGCGGGGATTGCCGCGAGATCTGGGTCCGAGCTTTCTGAAGCTGCTATTTGGCATCGGCATCGCCGTTCTGCTTGGATTTCTTGCGAGTTGACTGCAGCAGGCCGCCGGTAAGCGATTTGAGAATCGCATCCGGCGAGTTGGCGGTGCGCGCAGCCAGAAGAGCCGTCCGGGGGCTCCCCAGAACTTCGGGAATGATCAAACCGAGAGTGGCATCCCTGACAGCCTGAGGCAATCCCCCGCGTGAATAGCCGTAAGCGCCCGAAACGGCTGCTGAAGTCAGAGCGCCGGTATGTGCCCGGAATCGATTGAAGACCCGCTGCCCGATCGGCGCGTTGAGCGCTGTGCTCTCCGCCCGCTTCGCCACCGGAATCAGATTCGAGATGCGCTGATCGATGTCCCCGCTTCCCGGCGCCGCCTCGTGCAGGGCCTCACTCAGAGAGTGGTAAGCCTGGCGCGCTGTGCCGGTGACGCCCGGCATCACTTCCGGATTCCAGTTGTGCACAAATTCGGAGCCGAAGCCGCGGCGCAGATCCAGCAGACGTGGAGCGGGCACGTCCTGAGGGATCGCATTGCCAGTGTCGAATTCCCGCATCAGGAAATCGCGGACCGGTTCCAGCTGCCCAGCCTCTTTCGCCGCATTGCGCTGAGTCGCCGTGTTGACGGCCTTCCCCACGATCTGTCGCGCCGGAAGCAGCGATCCGAGCTTTGGGGCGTTCGCTACGGCCGCCTCCAACTCCGGGTTGAGCTCGTCCAGTCGCCCCTGAGCGCTTTCGGCCACCGAGGACGGAGAAAATCCCTCCGTCTCGTTCAGGATGGCTTTGCCCACCTGACGGCCGTAAGCGCGATCCGTCTTGCGGACGCCGATCGCCGATTCGGCCAGCGCCGGGGCCAACGCCTTCAATCCCTCGCCGATTCCGGATGCAACCCCGCCGGCGGCGGCTCCGGTTCCGAACCCGCCACCCTGAGCCTTATTCACCAGCCCGGAGGTCAGCGCGCCGTATCCGGTCCGAATCAGAGGCGCCAGTTTCGGGAACAACTCCGTCGCCTTCGCGGTCGCTCCCTCTTCCCCGAGCCCTGGCAACAGGAATTCGCCGGCCTGCTCAATGCCCCTGCCGACCGCCTGCGTCGTGTTGTCAGGCACGCTCTGCGCGTGCAACTGCGCCCGCGAAGCAGCACCGCTCATGTTGCCGCCAATCGGGGTATCGAGCCATTTGCCGACGACCGGCGTCTTCGAGACCAGATCGTCAAAGCTCGCGGTGGTGTTGGCTGCGCCCTTCAGCGCCCCGATTCCCAGATCCTTGAGCATCGGGACGGCCGAGCTGCGCATCCAGTCGCCGATTTCATCCGAGATTGACTCCGGGGGTGTGGTGCCCTGCGTCGCGTTTTGCGAAAACCAGTCAGAGGTACCGGAATCGGCCCTTGGCGCGTTCTGCGCGAACCAGTCCTTTTGAGGAGGCATCTATTTCACCTCTTTCGCGCCCAGGCCAATGTAGTGCTGCGCCTGATCGGCTGGAACCTCTTTCACGCTGCCGTCGGGAGCTTGCAGTTTCACAGTCTCGCCGCCACCTGGGGCCCTTCCGCCCTCGTCCACGCCGCTCAATTT
>JBAUZR010000531.1:0-7404 GCA_049585375.1 Acidobacteriaceae bacterium | reverse complement strand
CATTACCGGAGCGGAAAGTAAGCTAATGCCTGAGCTCTCACCTCGCCTCGACATTCTCTCCGAAGTGCAACAACTTCTGTGGCCAAAGCTCGCACCAGCGGCCGCTCTCAGGTTTGTTCTCTATGGCGGAACCGCGGTTGCTCTCAGACTCGGACATCGCACTTCTGTTGACTTCGACTTCTTCTCTGATGCAGACCTCGATCGGGGCGCGCTTATCGAAGCCATGCCCTTCCTTGAAGCGGCCCGGGTGCTTCAGGACAGGCCAGACACATTGACATTCCTGGTAACGCCCGACGGGCAGACGAGCGATGTAGTTAAAGTTTCCTTTTTCGGTCCGATCCCCTTTGGTCGTGTCCGTGTACCGGAGCGGACGAGCGACCACATCATCCAGGTCGCTTCACCAGAAGACTTGCTGGGAACAAAGCTGAAGGTCCTTCTTCAGCGCATCGAGGCGAAGGACTATCTTGACGTCGCCGCAATCCTGGAAAATGGCACGCCTCTGGCGCTCGGTCTCGGAGCGGCTCGCACCCTGTTCGGCCAGGCATTTCAACCCAGCGAATGCCTGAAGGCTCTTGTTTATTTCGAAGGTGGAGATCTGGAGTCGCTTTCAGACCGTGTGAAGGACACTCTGATTGCTTCCGCAGTGGCCGTTGATGACATCCCTCATGTCCCGCTCGCGGACCGTCGACTGGCTCTTCCGTAGATGCCATTCCCCGCGTCGATCAGCGGTCTCTGTCGCTGCCTTTGGGCCCGGGATTACTCGTGCCGAAAGCCGGCCCGATGCGGGGAGCCAAAGGCGAAGCAATAACACGAGCAGGAGTCCCCGATTCGCTCCTCGATTTGGGCCTGATTTCGCGTCCGAAGCCCGTTCGGTGCTGCGCACCGGCTGAATTTCGACACTCCACCCCTCATAGGGTGCTGCCGAGGAACTTGCGTTCCTCGCGGCGAACCTGTTGGATGGAGAGCAGATCGGCGAAACTGCGTTCCTGCCGAGGAACGGCGTTTACGGCGGAAAACAGCGAAAAAGAGGAGCAGCCGAGATGCGGGCGAGTCTCGGCGCGCCGCCCGGAAAACGGGCGGAAAAGCGACACTCTTCTGCTATGGAACGAAGCTCTGCCACGAACGCCGGTGCTTCGTTCCCGGGCTCCAGTCTGCCCGCGTGCGGAGCAGCGTCAAGGGTCGAGATGAACGCCGGAAAGCGGCGCCCTTGACGCCGCTCCGCACGCCAATAATTCATGGCACCATGACGGGTACCATTCCACGGCTGACCAGCGGTTCGTAGATCCGACGAAGGACCTCTGCTGATTTCTGATTATTGGCCCCTACAACGATGCGATCCGGATGCAGGAAGTCTCGACGGCCGTTCCCTCGCGGAGAAACTCGGGATTCGACACCACATCGAAGGTCTCCCGGGAAACACCGTGGCGGAGCATGCAGCTCGTAATCCACTCAGTCGTGTAAATGGGTACTGTGCTCTTCTCCAACTAATACGCGTTTTCAGTTGCGGTCGCGCGGTCAGGTATCGCGCACTCGGGCGTGGGTTCGCACCACGCTTGTCGTCTGGCGGAGGGCCACTGACCCGATCCCGGACCGTCTTAGTCGGCTACCGATGGGGCTGGAATTGCCGTGAGAGGTGTCGCCGCGGCGCTCTGGGAGGAACGCCTGGTTAGATGTTCAATATCCACCGCCTGCTGATCAACAAACTCACGGAAGTAGTCCAGCGACAGTCGGAGACCCTCGTGCAGGCTCACTTTGGGTTCGTGGCACCGAACGAGTGGATCAGCTATTGCATGCAGCGTCATGACGTCGCGCCTTACGATTTCGACGTAATTTCAAATCCTGAACTCCTTCGCGAAGGCCCGGCGATTAGTGATTTCCTGCATCCCGACCGCATCGTTGTGGGAGTGGGAGCGAACAACGAGCAGTCCGCGCAACTGCTGTGCCGGATCTATAAGCCCACTAACGAACGGCAGCTACTACTCCACCAAAAGTGCAGTGCCGGGCGCTCTTCGCGCGGACAAGCGGGGCAGCGGGTAGTAGGGCCCCCTATTTGATCATGTAGCGCGCGCCGCGTCCCTTACCCACTTGGGCAAGGTAGCGCTGGTCGGAGAGCTTTTTTACGTGCACTTTGATTGTGTTGCGGTTAGCGCCGGTGGAATCCTCGATTTCCTTGACAGTGATTTCGCCGCGGGTTTTCACCAGCTCCAGGATCTGGCGGGAAAGGGCGGGCAGGGAAGCGCGCAGCGCCTGCTCCTCCTTTACCTTCGCGGCGAGATTGTCCTTCTGCTTCCCCATGGTTTTCAGAAAGAACACCAGCCACGGTTCCCAGTTCTGTTCTTCCTTCCGGATCGTGTGCTGCGTGCGCCGCAGCGCCAGGTAATAGCTGTCCTTGTTGCGCTCGATGACGGTCTCCATCGAACTGTAGGGAACATAGCCATAACCGGCGCGCAGCAGCAGCAGCGTGGTGATCACGCGCGAGAGCCTACCATTGCCATCCTTGAACGGGTGAATCGCCAGGAACACGACAATGAAGATTCCGATCAGGATCAACGGATGCTGGGTTTCCTCCTCGACGGACCGGTTGAACCAGTCCACGAGTTCCTTCATCCAGCGGGGCGTTTCAAAAGGCGGCGCGGTCTCAAAGACCACGCCCATGCTCTTACCATCGGGTCCGAAAGCCTCGACGTGGTTGGGCACCTTCTTGTACTCGCCGCGATGGTCCTGGTCCTTGGCGCTGTACTTGAGCAGCACGCTGTGCAGTTGCCTGATGTGGCTTTCGGTGGTGGTGATGGATTCATAGCCATCGAAGATCAGGTCCATCGCGTCGGCATAGCCCGCCACTTCCTGCTCGTCACGGCTGGCGAAGGATTCGCTCCGCAAGCCGGTGAGCAGCTTTTCCACCTCCGCGTCGCTGAGTTTGGCGCCCTCGATGCGAGTGGACGATCCCACGCTTTCAATCGTGGCGATTCGCCGCAGGCTGGTCAGCCTCTCCGGGGCGAGGGTCTCAATGACCTTCCAGCGCCCCTTGAACTCGTCGATATTGGCGATGAGTTTGAGGATTTCCGAGGTAATGGCGATGTTCTTGATCTCGGGCATGGGCATATCCATTGCCACCCATTTATACCCAATTCACTCCCTCGAAGGCAACGAAATATCCATATTCACCTGTTCTTAGCCATTCGGAGCCATTTGTAACAGACCCGCAAGGAATGCGCGGTCTAGGATCGCCCAACTTCCCTGGCCGCCTGCGCGAGGAGTGTTTGCGGGTAAGCTGGTTCACCAACTTGTTCGACATACGCAGGAAGGTTGCGAGGTGGCAGACGGAGTATAACGAGCAACGTGGCTCTACCCCGGAGCTATGGAAAAGCTCCGCCCACTTGGAAAACGCCTCCGGCGTTTCCCGCTTTGCCGCATCTCCGGCGGCGGGATAGTTTTACAAAATTACCTGTGCGGACTTAGGGGATAGGTCAGCACGAGCTCAATCTGGATTTCAGACGCCGTTTCAGAGAGGAGGTCCAGCCCCGAAACAGCAAGTTATCAGGAACGCTGGCTCAGCCTATAGCTCCGAAGGGGCATAGGCCGAGGGTTTGAGGTCGATTACTGTAACGGCAAACAGAATTTGCCGATAGTTCTCGAAGGCTCCCCCTCATGACTTTGGTCGCAGATTACTGTGGTTTCTCCCGTTCCAATTCATATTCGCCGAGATTCAGAGGTCGTGGATCGCTTGCACTTCTCACTGCTTTCGCTCTCGGAGCCGTCAGTAGCTGTGGAACAATCGCCGGCACCTCAGCGGCGCCTCCAGGCTCCGCCACGGCGACTTCTTCCGTCACCCTCAGGGGCAGTGTCTCGGATGGACAGCAGGCGATCGCAGGCGCCTCAATCCAGGTCTATGCCACGGGAATGACCGGAAACAAGTCGGCGGCAACGGCCCTGCTGACCAGTCCGATAAAGACCGACTCTGCCGGCTCTTTCACGATCAACAATCTCCAGTCCTGTCCGTCTGCCGCCAGCGAGGTGTATATGGTTACAACCGGCGGCTCGCCCGTTGATCTCAGCGGCAGCGCCAACCCGAATGCACGTCTGATGACGTTGCTCGGCATGTGCGACTCGCTGGCCAATCAATCCTCGATCCGGGTTAACGAAGTGACAACCATAGCTTCCGTTTACGCGCTGGCCGCTTATATGGGGGGGCCGGCCTCTGTTGGTTTTGCTGAAGAGGACGCCCAGCAGTTCGCCAACAATCTGAAGCTGGCTTCTGAACTGGCAGATTTGCCTGCAGGTACCTCCCCCGGCAATGTTCCAGCAGGCGAAGCTGCCCCGGTCGACAAGCTCAACACATTGGCGAACATTGTCAGTAGCTGCGTGGATTCACATGGGGGGTCTGCGGGCGATGGGTCCGCCTGTGGCGACTTGTTTCAGCATGCGGGAGCCGGAACATCCGCAAAGGACACGGTGGCCGCGATCCTCGCGATCGCTACAAATCCCGCGGACAATGTCGATACACTCTATGCGCTCTCTACGGCATCGAGCGCCTATCAGCCCGCTTTATCGTCGGCGCCAGCCGACTGGACACTCACCATGATCGAGGCGCCGGCGGCGCCCACATTCTCGCCAACTCCCGGCAGTTATGCCGGCGCGCAGACGATTACGATCGCGGACAGCACCCCCGGCGCGGTCGTCCACTACACTACAGACGGGAGCACCCCAACTGTCTCATCCACTGAGTACTCGGGAGCGATCTCCGTGTCGGCCTCGGCCACGATCCGCGCGATTGCGCTGACAGCAGGTCTTGCCAGCCCGATCGCATCCGCAGCTTACGCCATCAGCTCGCCACCGGCGCCTGTTTTTTCGCCGGCACCGGGTCTTTACAATGCCCCGGAATCGGTCTCCCTGTCGGACGGCGATTCGTCGGCGACCATCTACTACACGACCGATGGGAGCCTCCCCTCCCCGTCGTCTTCACGATACGAGGGGGCGATCGATCTATCTTCCTCTGCTACCATCCAGGCGATCGCTTTCGATGGGGGACTGAGCAGCCCTGTCGCGGCAGGTCAGTTCGAAGTTACGGCGCCTCGGGAAGTCACATTTTCGCTGGCGGGCCTGATCAGTCCAGCTACAGTGTCCGAATCGGTCTTTGTTTATGCTTCCGGGCTGACCGGTGCGTCGAGCGTTTCGTATTTAATTGACGGTCGAGCAGTAACTTCGGAATCTGTAGCACCTTATTGGATGGGCGGACAAAGCAACGGAACGCCGCATGGATTCCCGATTCTCTCCGCCGGGATCGGCGCCCATATTCTCAGCGCCGTTGCGACTTTTCCCGATGGCAGTCAGGCTAGGTCGAATGACATCAGTCTCAATGTCGTTCCATCCATCAATGCGACGCTCGGCGGCACCCTGACCCCATACCCCAACGAAATCTCTGCGCAGCTGAACAGCACGAGTGCGATCCTCGCCAACGTGACAACGCCGGGGGCATTTCTGACACCGCAGGAGATCCAGACCCGTACTCAGGTCCTCGCAATGTACATGAACTGGGGTATTGATCCATCGCTGGATTACACCAATGATGAATCGAGCGTTTTGGCAGGCCTCGCCCCGCGAGGCTGGCAAAAGGCCTCCCCCATAACCGCAGGCGAAGACCTTAGCAACGTTTTCTCTTCCGATGCTCCCGCTTACCAGCCAATTCCGGTCGCGTGGCCGCGAGTCTTACTGCCCTCTGGTTATTTTCAGAAGGCGCAGTTGAACACAACAGTTGCTGGAGATGGATTGGGCTACGGGGAAGTAACCGCTTCGCCGACCGATCCGCAGCTGCCGGTGCGCAGCGAATGGTATTCAGTGGTCAGTACACTGGTTAGCTTTTCCTTCCCCATGCCAAGTGACTGGTACCTGAGCTTGCCGGGGCAGCCGGCCGGTGACACCCATATGATTTTTGCCGATCCCCAGAGTCAGACATTTGTCAGTTCGTATAAAACCACTGTAGACCCTGTTACGGGAGGGCCCGATGCTCTGTACGCCAGTCGGCCGACCCCGTTCAACAGCCTGGGCGACAAAGGCGGCTCCACCGCCGCGACATTCGCTGAATTGCCCTTCCTGATTCAGCCCGGTGAGTCAACAAACCCGCAAAAGCCCATCGGCCATGCCATCGGAGGGGCAATCGGTCGAACCTGGGCTGCCCGAGTCTATCCAGCCTCCGGCCGTGACGCGAACGTATTGACCAGCACGAACAGCTGCACCGGAACAGGCTACACGAATACCGGCCTGATTCCCTATGGCGGCGTCATCCAGCTAGATCCGCAGGTGGATTTGACCACGCTGGGTCTGTCACTCCCTGCCTTAAGGGTTCTTCAGGCCATGCAGACCTATGGATACTACGTCATGGACTTTGGCTGCGCCGACATTGATATCTATACGTCCATCTCCGAAGCAGAGCTGGATCCATATGGGGGTCTGTGGGGCTACAACAAGAAAGGCCCCGGTGTGCAAAACGAGATTCAGTCTGTGCTGTCTGCAAACAAGATCTATGTAGTTGTGCCACTCACAAAGAAGCAGTGATTTCGAGGACCCTCGGGAGACAAAACGACCCGCATCCTAGGTGAGAACGCGGGTCGTTTGCCTGGGCCGGCGGAAGTGCTTTATCCCGCGCTGATTGCCTTTCCCGAGAATACCGCTTTGTGCTGCCCAAGCGAGAGCCAGAGATCCCGCAGTTTTTCCTCGACCAGATCGATCCCGTTCGATCTCTGAGCGGTCAGCACCCCTTCCGCTGCGATACGGCCGGCCAGTTCCGGATCGTTGAGCAGCACGGTGATCTTCTCAGCAATCGACTTCGGATCGCCGACCGAGCAAAAGAAACCGTTCTGCCCGTCGACGATCAATTGCGGCAGACCTCCAACCGGCGTGCAGACAACGGGCGCTCCATTCGCCATGGCTTCAAGGATTGCCATCGGTACGCCTTCGTTAAAACTGGGAAGGCAAAAAACGCGAACCTCTCGCAACAACTCATTGAGAGCCTTGTTATCTGTCCAGCCGAGGAGCCGGACGGAGGACCGAATACCGAGCCGCTCCGCTTTTGCCGCTGCCTTGTCCAGTTCGCCATGGCCAGCAAACCAAAACCCGACTTCAGGATGCTTTGCCAGAATCGCGGGCGCCGCTTCAAGAAGTAAATCGTAGCCCTTTCGTTTTTCAAGCTTGCCTGCAAATAAAATCACTGATTTACGCGGCGGCGCGCTGCTCCCCGTCGACGGGATCTCGACGGGGTTGGGAATGACCTGGACCTGAGCGTGGGGAAACCGTGTTTGGATCTCGTCGGCCCAGCTATGTGACAGAGCAATCACCCGAACCGCTCCGCCGATGACGCAGCGAACCGCCCATTGCGGTGTCTGCTCAAAAATAGATTCAGGACTGTAC
>JBAUZR010000530.1:0-7759 GCA_049585375.1 Acidobacteriaceae bacterium | reverse complement strand
CTATTTCGCGGAGAAGAATATTCCGGTGAGAGTGGAATTCAGCTGGGGCGCGACGGAAGTGAAGCCGCCTACACTCGCCGATGCCATCGTCGAGGTCACCGAGACGGGCAGTTCTCTGCGAGCCAATCGTCTGCGCATCATCGACACGGTGATGGAGAGCGAGACGCACCTGATCGCCAATCGCATTGCCTGCGCCGATCCCTGGAAGAAGCAGAAGATCGACAACCTGGCGCTGATGCTGCGCGGCGCGATCGACGCCCAGGGGCAAGTGGGCTTAATGCTGAACGTGGAGAAAGAGAACCTTGCGAATGTTCTGAGCGTTCTGCCCGCGCTGAATTCTCCGACCATCTCCGAGCTGAGCGACGCAAAGTGGGTGGCGGTGAACACGATTCTGGACGAAAGGGTCGTGCGCGAGGTGCTTCCGAAGCTGAAAGCGGCGAAAGCGACCGGCATCGTCGAATATCCGCTGAACAAGGTGGTGTTGTGAAGCTGATCCGCACCACTGGATGCGGACGGGAGACGATTACGGCGCTGACGGAGCGCCGTTCGCCCTCCTGGGATCGCGTTGTGCCGAGGGCCCGGCGCATCGTCGATTCGGTACGCCGGGGTGGCGACGATGCTCTCCTGCGGCTGCGCACGCGGCTGGACGGCGTTTCGTCACAGGCACCGTTACGGATTCCAGAAGTTGAAATGCGGCTTGCGTGGGAAAGCACGGCCGAGCCGGTGCAGCAGGCTCTGAAGACGGCGGCACGCAACATCCGCGCTTTTGCGATGCGGCAGCGGCCGAAGGAGTTCAGCCTGAAGGTCGGACACGGAGTGACCACGGGCCAGCGCATCCTGCCCCTGGATTCGGCGGGTTGCTATGTGCCCAGTGGGCGTTATCCGCTGCCCTCGACCCTGTTGATGACTGCGATTCCGGCGCAGGTGGCCGGCGTGCAGCGCGTCGTGGTGGTATCGGCGCATCCCGCCAAAGAGACGCTCGCCGCGGCGGCTCTGCTGGGCATCACGGAGTTCTACAGAGTGGGCGGGGCGCATGCGATTGCGGCGCTTGCTTATGGCACGGCCAGCCTGCCGCGCGTGGACAAGATCGTGGGACCCGGAAATGCCTGGGTGACTGCGGCCAAGAAGCTGGTGGCCTTCGACTGCGCCATTGATATGCTCGCCGGACCCACGGAAATCGTCGTCACCAGCGAGAACGGAGATCCGGCGCTCATTGCCGCCGACCTGGTGGCGCAGGCGGAACATGATCCGGATGCGATGGCAATTCTGGTCACTACACGAGTTGATCTTGCCCGGGCTGTAATCGCTGAAGTGAAACCTCGCGCACAGAGGAACAAGATCGCCGCGCAGGCGCTCGCGAAACACGGGCTGGCCATTGTTGCACGCTCCCTGGATGAAGCTCGCATAATCACCAATCAGATTGCCCCGGAACATCTCACCGTTGACAGCCAGGCGGATTTCGAATGGGTGCGCCATGCCGGGTCGGTGTTCGTTGGGCGATGGTCGGCACAGCCGCTGGGCGATTATGTATCGGGACCCAATCACACGCTGCCCACCGGCGGCCAGGCACTGGCGCGCGGCGGCCTCAGCGTCCTTGATTTTCTAAAGGTGGTCACGGTGCAGGAGTATTCCAGGGAAGGTGTGCAGCAACTGGGGCCTGCTGCCATCCGCCTCGCGAATGCTGAGGGACTGAGGGGCCATGCGGAAGCGATCCGCATACGAGGCGCGCATGAGTGAGGTCAGGATCAAGAGCCCGCAGCCGTCGGATGCCGTTCGTCGGATGAAGGAGTATCACCCCCCGCTGGGCGATCGCAGCGGCCTGCGCCTGGACTTCAACGAGAATACGATCGCGTGTTCACCGCGCGTGCTGGATGCGCTGGGAGCCATCTCTCGCGGGGACCTCACGCGCTATCCGGAACGCGAGCCGGTGGAGCGCCGGGTCGCGGAACACCTCGGACTGCAGCCGTCTCAGGTGCTTCTGACGAATGGCGTGGACGAGGCGATTCATGTTCTGTGCCAGACATACCTGGATGCGGGGACGGAGATGCTGCTGCCGGTGCCCACGTACTCCATGTACGAGGTATATGCGTCAGGAACCGCGGCCCGGATTGTCGCGGTGCCCGCCGAGGATGGGTTTCGCTTTCCGCTGTCTGCAATGCTGAAGGCGATCAAGCCGGCGACGCGGCTGATTGCCATCGCGAATCCCAACAGTCCCACGGGGCAGGCCGTTGGCCGTAAAGACCTGCTGCGGTTGATCGAGGCCGCCCCTCAGGCGGCCGTGCTGGTCGATGAGGCGTACTTCCATTTCTTTGGTGAAACCGTGATCGACCTGGTCGGCCGCGTCCCCAATGTGATCGTCGCACGCACCTTTTCGAAGGCTTATGGACTGGCAGGCCTGCGCCTTGGTGTACTGGCTGCGCCCGAGGACGCCATGCAATGGATGCGCCGAGCCATCTCCCCTTACAGCGTGAACTCCGTGGCCCTCGCATGCCTGACGGCGGCCCTTGACGATGAGGGCTACATGCGCTGGTACACAGGCGAGGTTCTCGCGTCGCGGGTTAGCTTTGAAGCGGCTCTTTCTACCATCGGCCTTCCCTTCTGGCCTTCGCAGGCGAACTTCGTCCTGGTGATGATCGGCCCGAAGCATCACTCTTTCGTCGAAGCCATGCGGGCCCGCGGCATTCTGGTGCGCGATCGCTCGGCCGATCCTGGCTGTGATGGTTGCGTGCGGATTACCCTGGGCACCCAGGAACAAACCCAGCAGGCAGTGTCGGCTGTAAAGGATTCTCTTGCGGAAATCGGCTGGACGGAGAAGGAGCGATGAAAAGCAAGCGCACAGCATCGATCGATCGCAGGACTTCGGAGACAGAAATCCACCTGCGCCTGACGATTGAAGGCTCGGGTCAGTACACAGTTTCAACAGGCATCCGCTTCTTCGATCACATGCTGGAGCTGTTTGCGCGGCACGGCGCTTTCGATCTGGAGCTGCGCTGCCAGGGCGATCTGGACGTCGACCAGCACCACACAGTGGAAGACGTCGGCATCGCGCTCGGCGAAGCGTTCGACAAAGCGCTGGGCGACAAGCGAGGGATCCTGCGCGCCGGGTATTTTCTGATGACGATGGACGAGACCCTCGGCATCGCGGCGGTGGACCTGAGCGGCCGAACCTCGCACGTGGTGGAGACGAAAGTGAGAACCCGGCTGGTGGGTGACCTGCAATCGGAACTGGTCGAGGACTTCTTTGAGGGGTTCGCCCGCGCAGCTCGCGCCAACGTGCATGTAAAGACAATGTACGGGCGCTCGAATCATCACAAGATTGAGGCGCTGTTCAAGGCGTTCGCCCGCGCGCTGCGGTTTGCCTGCTCGCGCGATCCGCAGCTGAAGGCAATGCTGCCCAGCACAAAGGGACTTCTGTGAAGGTGACCGTCATTGACTATCGCGCCGGCAATCTCACGTCCGTTGTGAAGGCGCTGCGCTCGCTGGGGGCGGATGTAGTCGTTACTGAGAATGCGGAGGCGGTGCAAAGCGCCGAGCGCATCGTGCTCCCGGGCGTAGGCCATTTTGCGGCCACGCGGCGGCTGGAGGAGACCGGAATTCGAGCCGCGGTCGCCGAGGCCATCACTCGAAAGGTGCCGTTTCTCGGCATCTGTGTAGGCCTGCAGTGGCTCTTCGCGGGCAGCACTGAGGCTCCGGAGTGTCCAGGCCTCGCGGCGCTCCCCGGGGGCTGCCACCGTTTCGCTCCGGGCAGAAAGGTGCCTCATGTCGGATGGAATTCTCTCTCGATCGGTTCCGAGTCTCGCCTGCTCGCCGATGTTGGGGACGGCAGTTTCGCCTACTTTACGCACTCCTACTGGGCTCCCGTTGGTGCCGCGACCGTGGCTGTGACGACCTACGGGGAGCCCTTCAGCGCAGCCGTCGAACGCGGCAGCGTGATGGGCGTGCAGTTTCATCCGGAGAAATCCGGAGAGACCGGATTGAAGGTGCTGCGCAATTTTCTGGAGTTCCCGTCATGCTGACCAGGCGCATCATCGCCTGCCTGGACGTTCGCGATGGCCGCGTGGTCAAAGGCGTACAGTTCGTCGATCTTATCGACGCGGGGGATCCGGCTGAGCTTGCCGCCCGCCACGCCGCCTCGGGAGCCGACGAGATCGTCCTGCTGGACATTACGGCAACGCACGAGCAGCGGGGCACGCTGCTGGAGACAGTTCGCCGGACGGCACAGCGGCTGTTCATCCCCTTCACCGTCGGTGGCGGCATTCGCACCGCGGCCGAAGCCGCGGCCGTCTTCGATGCCGGAGCGGACAAGGTCAGCATCAACTCGGCAGCTCTGACAAAGCCGGAGCTCATCGGCGAGATTGGCGCTCAGTTCGGGGCCCAGGCCGTGGTGGTCGCCATCGACGCCCGCCGCGCGACGGAGGGCGATCCAGTCGGCGATGCGCAGGTCTACATCGCAGGCGGACGCAAACCGACGGGGCGCCACGCGATCGAATGGGCACGAGAGGCGGAATCCCGCGGAGCGGGTGAGATTCTCCTCACCTCCATGGACGCCGATGGCACCCGGGCGGGCTTTGATTGCGAGCTGACGGCCGCAGTCAGCGAGTCCGTGCAGATTCCGGTCATCGCTTCGGGCGGCGCGGGCACCGCCGCGCATTTTACGCAGGTGTTTCGCGAGGGCAGGGCCGATGCCGCTCTGGCGGCCAGCATCTTTCATTTTGGAATTGCCGACGTGCGTTCGCTCAAGGAAGAGCTGCACCACGACGGCATCCCGGTGAGGCTGCCGTGCTGATTCCGTCGATTGATCTGATGGGCGGCCGGATCGTGCAACTGGAGCGCGGCGAGCAGCTCCGCCTGGCCTATGACGACTTCGAGCCCTGGCTGGAGCGCTTCTCCCGCTACCCTCTCGTGCAGCTCATCGATCTGGATGCCGCGAAGCGTGAGGGCAATAACCGCGCGTTGGTCGAGCAGATCGCCCGCCGTCTGCCAGTTCAGGTGGGCGGAGGCGTGCGGACCGCGGACCAGGCCGCGGCCCTGCTCGACGCGGGAGCCCGCCGAGTCATCTTCGGCTCTGCATTGTTCAGCCGGGAGGGAGTCGACACAGACGCCGCCTCCTCCATCTCAGCCGCCATTGGACCCCAGGCATTTGTCGCGGGCATTGACACGAAAGATGGGCGCATCGCGGTTCGAGGCTGGCGCGAACAGGTCAACGTGACCCCGGGGGAAGCCATTGCCGCCCTGGAGCCCTGGTGTGGTGCGTTTCTGTACACCCACGTCGATACAGAAGGCACTCTCAGCGGATTTCCGATCGAGGCCGCTCGCAGCCTGCGCCCTCTTACCAGACGGCAGCTGATTGTCGCCGGGGGGATTCGCAGCCAGGAAGAGATCGACACTCTGGAGGCCATGGGTGTGGATGCGGTCGTGGGCATGGCCGTCTACTCCGGGCTGCTTGCCACGTAATTCCGCGGGGATTTCCATCCCTGGCGACGCAGAAATGCTCTAAGCTGTATCGTCCGGTCTGGCGGGCGGACCCAACATGATCATTCGAAGGAAAGAGATGCACCTCGCAAAGCGCCTGGAGGAAGTGGGGTTCTCCGACATCGTGCAGATTCGCAATAAAGTGCTGGAACTGCGAGCTGCCGGTCAGCCCGTCCATGCTTTCCACGGAGGGGAGCCTTTCTTCGAAACGCCGGCGGCCATCAAGGAGGCATCGACGCGAGCCTTGTCGGAAAACCGGACTCGCTATGCACCATCCTCCGGGATTGAACCCCTGCGCTCGGCGCTGGTCCGCAAGCTGGAGTCGCGGAACGCCATTTCCGCGACACTCGAGGACGTGATCGTCACGGCGGGCGGGGCTCACGCTCTTTACGTGGCCTTTCAGGCCATCCTCGATCCCGGCGACGACATGATGCTGTTCGCCCCCTACTGGACGCCAATCCGGGACATGATCACGATGGCGCAGGCACGTCCGGTCATGATCCCCACATCCAGCGCGCGGCGAAACGGCATCACCGCGACCCTGGAGCATTATTCCACTCCGAACACGCGAGCCATCTACTACAACACGCCACAGAACCCCTCAGGTCTGGTGTTCTCGCGTCAGGAAGCGGAAGAAGTAGCGGCGTTCGCCATCAAACACAACCTCGTGGTGGTTGCCGACGAAGCCTACGAGGACCTGGTCTACGAGGGCGAGCACGTCTCGATTGCCTCTTTGCCAGGCATGGCTGAGCGGACGATCACCTGCTACACCTTTTCCAAGACCTATGCGATGACCGGATGGCGCATCGGCTATGCCGTCGCGAAGGAGCCGTTCATGACCGGGCTGCGCAAGCTGGTGCTCTACTCCACGAATGGCGTATCCACGCCGACGCAATGGGCGGCGCTCGAGGCCCTTGCCGTTCCGCAAAGCGCCATCGCGTGCAGGCGGGAGGAATATCGCCAGCGGCGCGACTTGCTGGTTGCGGGGCTGAACGAGCTGGGCCTGGAATGCGATCTGCCGGCGGGCGCCTTCTATGCTTTTCCGAGGGTCGCCAAAATCCACAAAGACAGCCGCCGCGTAGCTTCTTTGTTGCTGGAGAAAGCCCATGTGGCCACCATTCCAGGCGTGGTCTTCGGCGCGCAGGGAGAGGGCCATGTGCGCTTCAGTTATGCCGTCTCTCCGGAGGCGATTCAGGAGGGTCTGAAGGCGTTGCGGAGCGCTCTGAGTTAGCCGTTGCCGCTATCGACCGCCAATCCGCGCCGGAGAATGACAAAAAAAATGAACCCTTGTGCCCGCTTGCTGCGTCAAATGCACCAGAGAATCTGCTGGTTTTTTCCCCTGAACTTTGGCGCTGTCACTTATGGATGGCCTCTCCCCCTTGCGGTGTACTCTCGTTCTGGTCCTCGCGCTGGGCGCAGGAGCCTGTCCTGCCCTGCTGGCGCAGGCTGCAGGCAACGTCGCGAGCAGTTCTCTTCCCGACGACCCTGACGGACTGGCGCAGATGAATTCTCAGAACACCGCACAGCCGACCGATCCTCACCCCGGACCTGCCCCGCAGGCCAGCAGTGCCCAGAACAGTCTGGCGGGCAAACAGACGAAGCGCATTCTGGGGATCGTTCCAAATTTCCGAGCCGTCTCAGTCGATGAAAAGCTGCCTCCGGAGTCGGTGAAGGACAAGTTCAAAGAGAGCAGCGAGGACGCCTTCGACTATTCCGACCTGATCTTTGCCGGCATTCTGGCGGGTATCGGCGAGGCCGAGAACTCCATCCCTGAGTTTCATGGGGGCGCCGCAGGCTATGGGCGCTACTACTGGCACTCGCTTGCCGATCAGGCCGATGAAGATTACCAGGTCGAGTTTTTCTTTCCGGTGCTCCTCCACCAGGACTCGCGCTATTACACGCTCGGCCACGGCGGCGCCATGCGGCGTACGGGATACGCGTTTACCCGGATTTTCATCACGCGCACCGACTCCGGCGGTGAGAGCTTCAATGCTTCCGAGATTGTGGGTGCGGGAGCGGCCTCGGGCATTTCCGATCTCTACTATCCCTCCCAGGAGCGCACCTGGACCAAGACCGGTCAGCGGTGGCTGCTCAATGTCAGCCTCGACGGGATGACCTTCATTTTCAAGGAATTTTGGCCTGATCTGAACAGCCGTTTCTTCCACGAGAAGGACTAAGAGCGCAGCGGTACCTGCGAATCACCCTCGCCGCGCTTCGGCCGTCTGTTTCCGGAGCTCCCGCGGGAAGGCGATAGGATCGAAGTATCCCTCGAGCGGAGCACACTGAT
>JBAUZR010000529.1:0-2536 GCA_049585375.1 Acidobacteriaceae bacterium | reverse complement strand
GAGGGCTTTGCTGGGACGGTGTCTCCGGACGGAACGCTTTACGTGACGTGGGCTGCCGACGGGTGGCTGGAGTTTGCCGTCTCCCACGATGGCGGGAGAACTTTTTCGGCTCCCCGGAACATCGTGCGCACAGCGCCGATCATGTTTCAGGTGGAAGATGTGGCGCGCTCGAATGGATTTCCCCAGATCGGTATCGATGCGCGGTCGGGACAAGAGCCGCGCCTGTACATCTCGTGGAGTGACTATCGCAACGGAGACACCGATGTCTTCGTCTCGTCCTCAGGCGACCTGGGGCGAACCTGGGGAACCGCGGTGCGCGTGAACAACGATCCCGTGCACGATGGCGCGGACCAGTTCTTTCAGTGGATGGCGGTCGATCCGCTGGATGGATCGGTGAATATTGTCTTCTACGACCGTCGTGGCGACCCGGGGAATCGCGACGCGACCGTGACCCTGGCGCGATCGACGGACGGAGGCCGCAGTTTTCGGAACTACGCGTGGACCACGCAGGGGTTCAATCCACAGCGAGCATTTCTGGGCGATTACACCGGGATTGCCGCACGTCACGGTCGCGTGTATGGCATCTGGACGGTCAAGACCCCGAGTGCAGGGCCGCGCGGCTCGATGATTCAGATTGGGCAAGCGGATTTCGGACATTCGCGCGATTGACCAGGGTCACGACGGAGCCGCCGAGGAGCCGGCGGCTGGCATAAATGCCGTAACCGTGCACTGAGTAATACGGCTTCCAGCCGGGGCTAACCAGAAGTGTCGCGACGCCGCGCTTTGTATTGGGGACGTGGCGCCGGGTCAATGCATCCCGAGATCTAATACGGTTCCAGGTGCGGCCAAGCAGCACTGATGCGGCAATGGCGCGCAATCAGCGCAGGCCGCCACTCTCCTGGCGATCACGATGGCTTGGCATGTCTCTTATTCTCGGCGATAGCTCAGCGTCGCTGCCGGATTCCGAGCGGGAGGGGAGCCTGGCTTCGCAGGGCGGCTAAGACGTCCGTTTAGTAGCTTCCATCCGACGGGAACGCGGGCTGGCCTGCCATTCTCCACGACCACATGAGGAAAGAGGTTGCGGTGAGATCGATGGCCGGCTCGGTCGTAGTGTAAGACTGCATGTTGTCTTTGTAGTACGTATAGACAGAAGAATTGGCGGGACCATCGTTACCGTTGAATTTCGCGAAGGGATTTCCGCCATTGGCTGGGCAGAGACTCATGCCGTCAACGAGGCCGGAACTGGTGCTGTCCGCCGGACCTTCTGACGAAGCGCCCCAGAGTATGGGTGTGCCGCCGGAGGTTCCGTCGAGGGCCCCGGCAAGATTAGCGACCTGGTGCTGAATGCAGTTGGGAAATGTGCTGCCGTCGCCGACGATAAAGGACGATCCCCAGGAGTTGGCGCCCAGGATGTTACCCAGCCAGCGCTGCGCATACAGGTTGTAACTCTGGTTGCCGGTGATCCAGTACGCTTCGCTGGCCATGACTGAGAGCCCGGCGCCATGAGAGGTGACGTCGCCGTTGTCCCATTCTTCGCCGAAGCCCCAGGGATCCTGCGCGGCCTGTTGAATGGCGGCTCCGACCTGAGCGAGGAACTGCTTGCGGATGCCGGCTGCGGTGTAGGCAAGGCCCTGCGGATCGCCGGCCATCTTTAACGCGCGGTAGAGCTCGAAGTGGGCGAGGCCGCTGACATCGAGGAGATTGAGGGTATCTTCGTTGCCGGGGTCATAGACATCGGTGACATAGTTCTTCGCAAAGGTGGTCGCGTCAGACAAATACTTCATGGGATCGCTGACGGGCAGATCGGCGGCGGTATCTCCGCATTGTTGCGCGGTGGCGAGGGCAAAGTACAGCTCAGTCGCACCCAGCTCCATGTCATCGTCCCACACGGTCTCCCCGTTGGGTGGCGCCGTGGTCAGCAGGCAGGTGGGACAGGGCAGGGTGTAAGAGAATGGCGCCGGATCGGGGTAGGAAAGATTGGCGAGAGCGTAGATATCCTCGGCCTGCTTCAGGCAGCTGTGCGCGAGCGTGGGATTGGTGGCGTGGTTAAGCTGGTAGCATAGCGCGAAGTCAGCGGAGAGTCGGCCAGCGAGATTGGGACTGATGGGCGATCCCTGAGGCAGCGCGGGAAAGACAGGCCGGTAACAAATGTAATAGGTGGTCAGTGGATCGCAGGGCTCGGGATCGCCGGGTTGCTGGTAGTTATCGGCTGCCTGGGGAAGAGTCCAGATATCGTATTCGGTGATCAGGCAGTAAGGACTGTTATAGGTCCCGCCGCAGTAGCCGGCGGTGGACGCGGGATCGCCCATGCCGTAATAGTCCCAGTCCTGGCTGTTGTCGACCTGGTAGTAGAGGGTCTTCGTGGGCTCGTTCCACATTTTGCGCAGCCAGGCGAGACCGAAGGCTGCTTCTTTGCTGAAGTCGGACGAGTTGGGAGAGCCGTTGCCACTTGTACCCGAGTAGGAGACGGAGACGGGCGGGGCGGGAGGGTGCATCGGCGCGAATGTGCCCATCTGTTTCGGGAAGTCGCGAACAC
>JBAUZR010000528.1:0-2777 GCA_049585375.1 Acidobacteriaceae bacterium | reverse complement strand
TGTCCATCCCCATCGTGGCGATCTCATCCAGGAAGAGCGTGCCCCCGTTCGCCACCTCGAACAGGCCCTTCTTCGCCGCAATCGCCGACGTGAAAGCGCCCTTCACATGCCCGAACAGCGTCGATTCGAGCAGGTCGGTGGGCATCGCGCCCGTGTTCACCGGCACGAATGGCTTGTCTTTGCGCGGCGAGTTCGCATGCAGCGCCTTCGCGATCAGCTCCTTGCCCGTGCCGCTCTCGCCCTGGATCAGCACCGTCGACCGCGTGGGAGCCACCTGCGCGACCAGGTCGAAAATCCGCAGCATCGCCTCGCTCTTGCCCACGATATTCGGGAAGTTGTACCGCTGCCGCAGCGCGCGCTTCAGCTGAATGTTCTCTTCTTCCACCCGGAATCGCGCAATGGCCGCGCGGATGTCCGCCAGCAGCTTCTCGTTGTCCCAGGGCTTCTGAACGAAGTTCTGCGCCCCCCCCCGGATCGCCTCCACCACGTTATCGACGGTACCGAACGCCGTGATCATGATGACCGGCAGGCTGGTTTCCCGCTCCCGGATCGTGCCCAGGATCTCCAGGCCGTTTCTTCCCGGCAGCGCCAGATCCAGCAGCACCAGATCGAACGGCTGCTCGGCAATCCGATCCAGGCCCAGCTCGCCATTTTCCGCCGATTCCACCGTGTAGCCTTCCAGCGACAACAGCGTCTCCAGCGACTCGCGAATCGCGGCCTCGTCATCAATAATCAGAATGCGTGGGTTGGCGTCCGTGCCGGCAACTGAGGAATTCGGCGGAGCCGTCATCGTCCCTTCAGACATGCGCGGGCTTCCTCAACATCGGAAACTCAAGATAGAACGTGGTCCCCTGCCCGACATGGCTTTCCACGTGAATCTTGCCCGAGTGCTCCTGAATAATTCCGTATGTCACCGCCAGCCCGAGTCCCGTCCCGCGCGGCTGCCCGTCCCTCCGCGCTGTCTTGGTGGTAAAGAATGGATCGTAAATACGCCGCAGATGCTCTGGCGCAATCCCCGAGCCGCTGTCGGCAATGGACACGCTCACGTGGCCGTTCACCTCGGTGGCAATGCGCAGCGTTTTCTCCTCTTGCGTTCCGTCATCGGCTGATGCCATCGCGTCCTTGGCGTTCAGAAACAGGTTCAGAAACACCTGTTGCAACTTGCCCGTATTGCCCAGAATCGGCGGCAGCTCCGCCATCAGACTCGTCTCCACGTGAATCTGCGCCGTCCTGAACTGATGGTCCAGCAGCGTCAGCGTGTCGCGGATGATCGCATTGACATCCGTCTCCCGATATTCCGTACCGCTGGTCCGCGAGAAATTCAGCAGCCCGTTCACAATCTCTGAGGCGCGGAAGGTCTGCTGCGTGATCTTGTCCAGCAGCGGTCCCAGCTTGCCGTCACCCTTCACCTGTCGCGCCAGCAGCTGCGCATACGAGGAGATCACGGCCAGTGGCGTGTTCACCTCATGCGCCACGCCCGCCGCCAGCAGGCCAATCGACGACAGCTTCTCCGCCTGCGCCAGTTGCCCTTCCATCTGCGTCTGGTCGGTAATGTCGTCGATCAGCACGATGCGGCCCACCGTCCGGAAATCCCGCGACACCAGCGGAGCAATCGCGATGTTCGCAATCCGCGTCTCCTCTGCCCGGGTGTCCAGCCGGAACTTGTACAGATTGTGCACGCCCGGCTGATCCTTTACCCGCCGGAACTCTTCCACCAGCTCGCGCGGGAACACAGCTTCCAGCGGCTGGTGCAGCGCCTCTTTCCGTGCCAGCGCGAACATCACTTCCATTTGCGAATTCCAGCTCTCGATCCGCTCCTCCGGATCTACCGCGATGATCCCCACGTTGATCGACTCGACGATGTTCTCGTTGAACTCTTTCAGCCGCTCGTATTCGCTGATCTTCTGCTCCAGGCTGGCATACAGGCGCGCATTCTGCAGTGCAATCCCGATGTACCCGGCCAGCGACTCCAGCAGCTCCATATCTTCGCTGGACAGAAAGTCGCCGCCCGCACGCCGTCCCAGACCGATCACCGCAATCGTGTGATCCTGCATCTGCCATTCCCGCGCCCCCGGCACACCCACCCGGCAGGGCAGGAAGTAGTTCATGTCCAGCACCGCTGCGGTCCGCTGCTGATCCGGCGTCAGATGCAGCGCCAGCTGCGGATTCTCGAGGAACAAATGGCCCACCGCGTTCGGTTCGTCGAAGTGCAGGAAACCCAGTTCAAGCGCGCCGCCCGCCACTACATCCGGCAAGCCGTGATGCCCCGCCAGTCGCCAGCTCCCCGCGCTGTTGTCCTCCCGCAGAAACACTGCCACCCGATCCACCAGCAGGGTCCGCGGCAGCCGGTCGACTATGGCATGCAGCAGCGCGTCCAGATTCGTGAACGAGCTCAGCCCTCGCCCAAAATCAATCAGCGTCGAGCGATAGTCGTAGCTCTGCCGGTCAAAGACCCGGTCGACCCGTCCCTGAATCGCCCGCTTCAGCGGATCGAACAGCAGCGCCGTCACGATAATCGCCGCGAACAGTCCCCAAACGCCCGCGCCCGGCAGCCGCGAGTGCACCACCTCCGCCGACACCGCTACCAGAGCGAAGTACACCGCCACCAGCGCCGCCGTAGCCAGCGTGTAGGTCACGCCCCGCTTGAAGATCAGATCGACGTCCATCATCCGGTAGCGAACAATCGCCCAGCTGAACGTCAGCGGCAGAATCACCATGCAGATCCCGGCAAGCTTCGTGAGCCCATCCGGCATCGCGATGTCGGCCATGTACGGAAT
>JBAUZR010000527.1:0-2113 GCA_049585375.1 Acidobacteriaceae bacterium | reverse complement strand
ATCGTCCAGTGATCGAAGTCCCCGTACCCTTCAAACTTCGGCTGAATCACCAGCGGAATCTGCTGCTCGTCCGCGTCGCGCGAGTCCACTTGAGTCGCCCCGAACTTCCCGTACGCAAAATCGAACGCCCCTGGATCTCGCCACACCGGTGCACCGCTGCGATTGGCGTATTCCACCACCACGCCCATCCCGGCCTTGCGCAGCGCAGGATCCGTCTCACCCAGCACCCACACCCCGGGCTGGTTCATCGTCACCACCGCATCCACCCGCTCAGCGGGTCCCAGGCGAATCGTCTCCACCAGCGCCGGATTCGGCACCGGATTCCCATCCAGCGCCGTCACCTGAAACCGGTGCCCCGGCAGCGCCAGATTGTGCAGAAGCGTGGCGCTGGCGTTCAGCACGTGCAGCAGTACCTGCTCCCCGGCCCGCACGCGCAGCGGATCCCCGAATCCCAGTTTTCGGTCATTGATGGTCGAGTGGCTGTACACCACTTCCTGATAGCCTTCAGCACTGCCCTCTGCATGCCCTTCCCAATCATGCAGCGCCAGAAAAACCTCCTGGTCATACCGTGCCGGATCACTCCTGGGTTCGATCATCAGAAAGCCGAACTCGCCGCTATAGGTCGAGCGGTTGAGATGATGGCCTGCAAAAATATGCGAGTGGTACCAGCGAAAGCCTGCCGGCTCCGCCGTCCATGTGTACCGCTGCCTGCCCCCGTGCGGCGCCACCGACAGTGAACCCTCTTCGGTCGCCCCATCCTGCGCCGAGGGAATCCACAATCCGTGCCAGTGCACGATGTCCTCGATATCGTTATCGTTCACCACGTCGATCGTCACCGTCCGGCCTTCGCGCAGCCGGATCAGCTCACCCGGTACCTTCCCGTTGAAGGCTGTCGTCTTCACCGTCTTTCCCGGGGCGATTTCCAGATGGATCGGTGCGATGTGAAGGGTGTAGTCGGCAGCTGCCGCAGCTTGCGCTGTGAGTGGGCACGACCGGACGAGCGGTAAGGCTCCCGCGAGAACACTGGCACCCTGAATCAGGAAGTCTCTGCGTTTCACGAATCCAAAAGCAGAATAGCGCTGCTGCATGACGAATTCTTCATGGTGAGCCGCCTTCGCTATCCTGAAACCATGGTTCCGGTCAGAGACTCGCAGCTTGTCCAGATCGTCGATGCCGCGGTCGCCGACGCCGCTCGCCGCTCCGGCTCCTGGCTGCTCTGCGCTCCGGGTTGCAACCAATGCTGCATTGGAGTCTTTCCCATTTCGCAGCTCGATGCTGCCCGTCTCCGCGAAGGACTTGCCTCGCTCGCCGCCTCCGATCCTCCTCGCGCCGCAACTGTCCGCCGCCGTGCCGCAGCATCCGTCGCGCGTCTCTCCCCCAATTTTCCCGGGGACCCTCTCACCGGTCTCCTCGACGAATCCCGCGCCGAACAGCTCGAGGACTTTGCCAACGACGAGCCATGTCCCGCTCTCGATCCCGCCACTGGCCTCTGCGACCTCTATCCCGCCCGTCCCATGACCTGCCGCGTCTTCGGGCCACCCCTCCGCGTCGATGGCGGCCTGGGCGTCTGCGAATTGTGCTTCCACGGCGCCAGCCCCGATCAGATCGCTGCCTGCGAGGTCCATCTCGACTCGCAGGACCTTGAGGATTCCCTCACTGCCGAGGCCGAGAGCGCCAGCGACCGCACCGGCAATACCCTGATCGCCTGGGCCCTCCTCGCCGAGCGCTGAGAAGCGGGCCGCCGACTCTTCACTATGCCCAACCTCCCCGCTCACAATTCCACGGAACAGAGCGCAACCTCTTTGGGGCCCTCGTGTTCCATCCCGTGAGCGGCGTTGAGGATTCGCAGTACCGCCGCCACAGACGCACCACTGGGAAAGGAAAACCCACTCATGAAAAAGCTTCTTCTTATCGCCACGGCCGCGCTCCTCAGCCTGCCGCCGCTATTCGCGCAGCAGGTCGTCGTGCGCGTCGGTCCGCCTCCGGTAGTCATCGAACATCCCGGCCCGCGGCCTCACCCCGGCTGGGCCTGGGTCGGCGGCTATCACCGCTGGGACGGTGCCCGTTACGTCTGGGTCCCCGGCCGATGGGCTCAGCCGCCTCGCCCCCACGC
>JBAUZR010000526.1:0-3106 GCA_049585375.1 Acidobacteriaceae bacterium | reverse complement strand
TGAGAATGGAACCGTCGCGGCCTGCAACGCCCTCGAAGCCGCCGCCAGCCGAGGCTGATATTGTGCTGCGCCGTTCTCCGACCCACAATCCCTATTCCCTGCCTTGCGCCGCCCACACCTCCGCGTGCACACCGCGTCCATCCAGATACACCGTCGAGAGACCCAGCATGTCGGTGCAGTACGTCCGCACATGCGCCGCCCCGAGCCGCTCCAGCACCTCGTAATTCGGATGCCCGTAGAAATTGCGCCGCCCCACCGAAATCGTCGCCCACTCCGGCGCAACCGCTGACAGAAACTCCGGCGTCGTCGACGTGCGGCTCCCGTGATGCCCCACCTTGAGAAAGTCCGCGTGCAGGCCGCCCTCCGCCAGCATTCGCTCCTCGCTCGGCGCCTCCGCATCTCCCTCCAGCAGAGCGGTGGTTCCCACATATCGCAGCTGCAGAACCAGGGAGTCGTTGTTACTCGGGACAGGCCCCGGCTGGTAATTCACCTCCGGCGCAAGCACGCGCACCCGCACTCCGTCGAAGTCAAATACCTGCCCCGCCGTATGCCGTAACACCTGTGTCTGCGTCACACGAGCCTCATCGAGAACCGAGTCATAGAGCCTGGAATGCGGATTAATCCCCACCCATAACTCCGCTGGCCGGAAATTCGCCAGCACCGCCTGCATCCCGCCAATGTGATCGGCATGCGCATGCGTGATCGCCACAGCGTCCAGCCGCCGAATCCCCCTCGACCACAGCACCGGCGACACCACATCCTCGCCCACATCGAAATTCGACGATCGCCCGCCCGCCGCTGACCCATTCAGATCCCCCGCTCCCACCAGCCCGCCCGCGTCCACCAGCAGCGTCCTGCCATGCGGCGTCACCACCAGCAGCGAATCTCCCTGGCCCACATCGATCGTCGTAATCTCCAGCACGCCCTCACGATGCGTCACCGTCCGTGGCACCAACAGCAGCGCCATGGCCGCCGCCAGCGCAAGCGCACAAGCCGGGAGTGCCAGCCTGCGCAAGCGGATCAGCACCAGCGCCGCACCCATCATCCCCACCGCGGCCACCAGCGCCGTTGCCTCCGGAGCCGGAATGCGCCAATCCCCCAGCCGCATCCCGCCAAACCCCCGCACCAGCGCGGCGGTTCCGTGCAGCAACAGAGCCAGCGGCGCTGCCGCAATAACTGCGGCCTTCGGAATCGCCAGTACCATCGCCAGAAACAGTAACGCCAGCGGCAGCAGGATCCCCAACAGCGGCACAATCAGCAGATTCACCGGCAAAGCCACCACCGTAACGCGATGGAAGTAGAGGGCCATGGGCAGCGCCATCAGTAGCTCAATGGCCACTGATGTAGTGACAAGTTCCAGCACCAGCAGTCCGAACCGCACGCAGCGCGGCACCCATGTCAGCGCCAGCCGCGAGCCAATCAGGGGGCGCAGCGCCTGCGCCAACATCCGCAGGCTCACCCGAAACTGAGCCACCCGCGGCGGCAGGGAAGGGTCCAGCGGCATCAGCCACAAATCCCGTGTGCCGCGCAGAAAGGGTCCGAATGTCCTTTCGGCCACGGGAACTGCAATTCCCGCCACCGCCAGCACCGACAGCAGCGTCATCTGCAGCCCCGCATCCGCAATCGCCGCAGGATTCGCAGCCAGCATCACCAGCGCCGCGAACCCAATTGCGTTCAGCGGATGCCGCTCGCGCCACAACAGCCGACCCGCCAGATACAGCGTGACCATCCAGAACGCGCGCTCCACCGGCTGCCCAAACCCCGTGAACAGCGCGTATCCAAACGAAAGCGCGACCGTTGCCAGTGACGCACCCAGCCGCGACAAACGCAGCCGCCGCGCCATCCAGAACACCAGCCCGGAAAAGATGGCCAGGTGCATTCCCGACACCACCAGCAGATGAAACGAGCCTGTCCGCTCGAACCCCGCCCGCAACCTGCGCCCCAGCAGCGTCCGGTCCCCGGTCAGCATCGCCGTCAGCATCGCCGCATCGTCAGGCTGCAACCGCAGCACAGCCGGCATTCGTGCCCATCGGTCCGGGTTGCCATCCACAAAGGCCACCAGCCGCTCGCTCACGGCCTGCTGCGCGCTGTGCACCCGGCACAGCAGCCCTGGTTCTGCTTTTGTCGCCGCTACTGTTACATCGTCAGCATGCGCGCTGCCCTGCGCGCTGATGCCCTGCTGCCGCAGCCACGCTCCGGCATCCCACACGCCCGGATCGAGAAACCGCTCCTCCCCATGCAGGGTGGCCCGCCCTCTCACCACCGCCCCGCACACCAGGGGCGGAAATGGCTCGTCCGCCGGAGCATAGACCGTCAGTCGCAGCCCCTCCGCCGCCGGCAACCTCATTCCGTCGACAGTCGCCACCAGCAAATCCACTTGTTCGCTTTGCTCCTCCCGAATCGCATCGGAATAGGGCGCCGGCGACGCGATCCGCCGAACCCCGTTCGCCCGCACCACCGTGCCCTCGATCAGCGGCGCAGTCTCAATACCCTGCCGCCGCGTTGCGGATGTCGGAACGGGGATCGCCGCCGCTATCCGGCTCAACGGAGTCTCACTCGGTGCCCGCGGCTGCACTTCGGTAGAGAACATACCCAACAGCAGACACGCCGCTCCCGCCGCCGGCAGGGCCACACGCTGTGCCCGCCACACTGCCGCCGCGCCCACGGCCAACAGCAAGACCAGCCCTGTCAGCAGTCGTCCCGCGGGGATCCACAGTATCCAGGTCGCCGCGTCCCCGGCGGCGAAGAACACCGCGGCCAGCAGCGCAGGCGCCGTCAGCCACGCGCGCCTCGGCGACAGCCGAGCCTGCGGCGCACTCCCTCGCTTTGCGGAAACATCAGACACCAGCGCAGTGGAGAAGGTCGTGGCCATCGGCGTTCGTCCGGCCGCGCCGCATACTCTCAGTCCAGCGTCAGTTGCGTCACGCTCTCCAGGTGAAACGTCTGTGGAAACAGGTCCACCAGGTGCATTTTTGCCAGGCGATAGCCGGATTCTAGCAACGCTGCGAGGTCCCGGCTCATCGTTGCCGGATCGCACGAAACGTAAGTCACGTTACGCGCGCGAATCTTTCCCAGCAGCGTTGTCACCTCGCGCCCCAGTCCTGCC
>JBAUZR010000525.1:0-4237 GCA_049585375.1 Acidobacteriaceae bacterium | reverse complement strand
GCACGGCGAGCAGCGTCCCCCGCGTCAGCCACTTCAGCTGCTGCCGCTCCAGCGGCGCCTGAGTTCGCCGGTAATGCACATAAAACACCAGCGCTGCCGCAACATAAAATACTGCCTGATAGCCCTCTGCAACCTGATCCAGCCGGTGCCGCACCAGCTCCGTCGCTGACCATAACTCAATGGCCATCACCTGCAGCGCGACCAGCAGGGCACCCGGCAGGTAGGCCAGCACCATCAGCCAGTTGCCCCTCTTCCGGTCCCGCGAGAAAGCCAGAGCAAAATGCAGAAAGAGCGCCGGCTGCAGCGCAGCCGCGGCGATCTGGCTCCAGTACACCATCCAGTCGAAGGTGTTCAGCTTGCCCGTGTAGAAGAACGAGTACAGAACGAACGAGACCAGGCAGAATATGAAGAAATGCGTGGAATGCGGCGCCGTCCAGCGTCGCAGCAGCACATAGAGTCCGATCCCCAGGTAGACCAGCGCGATGAACCGGAAGCCCTGATCGATGCTGCGGTCCTGAATGTCGAGAATCACCGGCACGTCCGGCAGCCGAATCCCGTCCCGCACCAGCGAATAATGGATGGTGTTGTATGCCCGGGTGCGCCACATTTGCCGCACCAGCGTCCCCCAGCGCGGCGTCGGCACGCCATTCGCAGCCAGCAGCAGGTCGCCCGTCTTTACCCCAGCCCGCTCTCCCGGACTGTCGTTGGGTACCCGCTGAGCGACCAGGCCCCCGTGCCCTTCCACCCACCAAACCCCATCGGCTGGCACCTGATACCGGTTTTCCTGTACCAGGTTGAATCCGGCAAACACCACCGCTGCCACCGTAAAGAAGGCGAGCAGAACGGCGACAATGCGGGTTTGGAATGTCCTCTGCATGACGTGGAGAGGATGCTCCGGTCCGGGATATCCTGGGGGACCCTGACTACAGTGCAGTGGCCCCGGGGCGGATTATCCGGGTCCAAATCTCCTGAACTAATTCATTCTGTGCAAATTCGGGGCCACCGGCTATGCCGAATCCCAATTTCTTGAGCCGAGTGGTATGTCGCTGAAAACAATATGCGAGAAATCACACTTACCGCCTTATTCTCGACTATCCACGGCTAATGGGCTGATCGCTCTCTGAAAATCTGGCGGCCGATATGAAAAATCATAGCAGTATCCAGGGAACCGCAGGCGTCTTCCGGTCTTAGTGATGTTCCTCAACCGGCCGCCGCGACGCCCAAAGAATCCCGCTGATAAAGATCACCGCGAAGCTGACAATCGCCACGATTTCCATTTCGTTCTCCAATGCTCCTTTCAATTCTTTCGCCTCAGCATATAAGAAATGGCGCCCCTGCGCTCTCCCGCCCTTCATCCCGATCCGGTTCTTTACGAACACGGCGCGTTAGAGTGGTTTCTGAGAACCTTATTCTGAGGTCCCCCGACTCCCCGAGGAACCGGATGTCCACCTTCTTTCGCGCCCAGCTGCTCCTCGCCGTACCTATCGCAGCCGCCCTTCTGTTTCCGGCCCCTGGCCGCCTCGCAGCCCAGCAGACCACTCCAGCGCCTGGCCCGCATTCGTCGTCAGCCGCCTCAACCGCCATCGCCCAGGGGCTGGCTGCCCTCGAGACGAACCAGCCCCGCCAGGCGCTCACGAATTTTCAGCTGGTTCTCGAGGCAGATCCGAACAACGCCACCGTCAACCTCCTCGCCTCCACCGCTGCTGTCGAGCTCTATCAGGGTCCACTCGCCGTCCGATACGCCGAAAAAGCCCGCCAGCTCGACCCGCATGACTGGAAAATCCATACCACCCTGGTCGCCGCCTACTCCGCGGCGGGCATGAAATCCCAGCGTGATCAGGAGCGCGCCACCCTCCGCCAGTTGCACCACAGCGGTCCGCCCGATGCCCGCGAGGCAACCGGCTTCCTCCTCGAAATGTTCGCTGACGGTCCGAATCGCGTCGACGCCATCGAGGAGTTCGAGCCCATGGGCAAATTCCACACCTGGTACCGCTTCCTCGTCCATCAGCCTGATGGCCGCCGCTTCTGGGAAATCGACGTCCAGAGTAATGACTTCGACCAGCGCTCGTGGGCCGCAGCCCATCCCGCCGAAGCCGCTAAGGGCGAGCGCCAGTTCCAGATCACCGGCCATGGCGACAACAGCCAGGAAGTCGATTACCGCATGTTCTCCGGCCAGCCGGATTACGACGCGATCCGCGCTATGGTCGTCCACATCCTGAAAGAGCGCCCACCCACGGCATAAGCCGCACCGAAATCTTTTAGAGGTCCGAAGGAGCGAACCGTGAGCATCTACATCGCCTTGCTGCGTGGCATCAACGTTGGCGGATCCGGCCTGTTGCCCATGAAGGACCTCGCCGCCCTCTGCGAAGAGCTTGGATTCACGTCGGTGCGCACCTATATCCAGAGTGGCAACGTGATTTTCGAGAGCAACGCGAAGGAAGAACCAGTGCGCGCGCAGATCGAGAAAGCCCTGGAAGCCAGAATGGGAAAGAAGATTGATGTAATGGTCCGCACGCCAGATGAACTGCGGGCTGCTCTGGAGGGCAATCCGTTTCCCGACAAGGAACCGGCAAAGGTCGCCGTGGCGTTTCTTCTCGAGCCGCCGCTAAAGAATCTTCTCAAGGATGTCGTGGCTCCGGGCGGCGAAGAGGTGCACCTCGGCCGGCGCGCCCTCTATATCTATTACCCCGATGGCATGGGCCGATCGAAGCTAAAACTTCCCAGGATGGGACCCATGACCGTGCGCAATATCAATACCGTCGGCAAACTGGTAGCCATGGCAGATGCCGCTGACGCAGGCTAAATTCCTTCTCCCATGCTCACCAACCCGGCCTGTTCGCTCCGGTACTGCTCCCGCTCCTCGTCCTCGCTCTCCAGCGAGCGCACCGAGTCCAGTTCCCGCGCGGTCAGCTCCAGTTGCCCATCGAGAACATCCACGCGCAACCGCAGCCGCTTCACCTCTTCGGCCAGCGCGATAATCACCCCCGACAGCGGATCCTTCACCTGGCTTGGATCCGTAATCAGTACCCGTTCGCCGTTCTGATACACGATGTGCGCCGGCACTCCGACCACGGTCGAATTGGGCGGCACATCCCTTAGCACCACCGAACCCGCCCCCACCCGCGAGTTCTCTCCGATACAGATATTTCCCAGCACCTGGGCATTGCTGCCGACAAATACCCCATCCCGCACCGTCGGATGCCGCTTGCCATGCTCGTGCCCGGTACCGCCCAGGGTCACACCCTGATACAGCGTCACATCGTCGCCCACGATCGCTGTCTCGCCGATCACGACGCCCGCTCCGTGATCGATGAACACACGACGCCCGATCTGCGCCCCAGGATGAATCTCAATCCCCGTCAGCAGCCGCGCCACCTGCGAGAGAAACCGTCCCAGCAGACGCAGCCGCGCTCGCCACAGCCACGACGTGACGCGCTGCGCCCATACCGCGTGCAGCCCCGGATAGCACAGCACCACCATCAGCCGCGAGTCGGCCGCCGGATCGCGCTCCATCACCGAAGCGATGTCTTCCCGCACTCTGGCGAACATGGAATCAGCGTATAGCGGACAGCGGATAGCGTACAGGGTGTTAACCGAAGCAACGGTCCAGCAGCGATTCGCTGCAGGCTACAGGCCCCCAGCTACCACCTTCCCCTCACCCTTCGATTGCCTCCGCCTTCATCGCCTGCGCCTCGTTGCGCAGATTCTCATACAACACCGAGGACAAATAGCGTTCGCCGAAGTCCGGCACCACCACAACAATCAGCTTGCCGGCATTCTCCTCGCGCTTCGCCACCTCCACCGCCGCATGCACCGCTGCCCCCGAAGAAATCCCCACCAGCAGACCCTCTGCCAACGGCAGACGACGCGCCATCGCAATCGCATCGTCGTTCGAAACCTGCACGACTTCGTCGATCAGCTTCGTCTCCAGCACCTGCGGCACAAAGCCCGCGCCGATCCCCTGTATCTTGTGTGGACCCGGCTTCCCCCCGCTCAGCACCGGGCTGTCCGTCGGCTCCACTGCCACAATCTTGAACGACGCCTTCCGTGGCTTGATATATTCCCCCACCCCGGTCAGCGTTCCCCCCGTTCCCACGCCCGACACCAGGATGTCCACCTGCCCTTCCGTGTCGTTCCAGATCTCCGGCCCCGTCGTGTCGTAGTGAATCTTCGGATTCGCGGGATTCTCAAACTGCTGCAGCATATAGCCGTTGGGCGTGACCGCCAGAATCTGCTT
>JBAUZR010000524.1:0-9490 GCA_049585375.1 Acidobacteriaceae bacterium | reverse complement strand
GCTCTGGGGCGTTTCTTCCGTCTCGATGAAGAAGCACGCCTCGGAGGCGTTCCCTATGTTGTCCTCAGCGACTCGCTTTGGAAGACCAAATTCGAGAGCAACCCCGCCATTGTCGGCAAATCCATCGAGATTCAGCATCAGCCGTTCACGATCATCGGCGTCGCCCCCAAAGGCTTCATCGGTTGCATGCCTGCGATCCGCGAGGATCTGTGGGTGCCCCTCGCGCCTGGTACCTCGCCCGGGAGCAACGACTGGCGCATATTGCATCGTGAAGATACGTGGCTCAACGTCGTAGGCCGCCTGCGGCCCGGGGTGAGCCGGAGTGCGGCTACCCAGGACCTCGAGACCCGCATGCGCGCGCTGGTCGCCGAATATCCGGCAGCCCATCTCGGTGCGAATACCATCACGCTCGACCCCATGTGGCGCTCGCCCTTCGGCGGCAACGGCTACTTTGCCGCCTCGCTCCCGGTTCTGCTGGCGTTTGCAGTCCTCGTGCTGCTGCTCACCTGCGCCAACGTTGCCACGCTCATGCTGGTGCGCTTTGTCGCGCGCGCGCGGGATCTCGCCATCCGCCAGTCGCTGGGTGCGGGCCGCACCGCCCTCATGCGTCAGATGATCCTCGAAGGCCTCATCGTCTCCCTGGCCGGATCTGCAATCGCCCTGCTCCTCACCGTGTGGACCTCGAGAATGCTGGGCCGCTTCCTTCCGCCCAATGCCATTCCGGTCGCGGTGAGCGGCACCGTCGACCAGGGTGTCGTGCTGGTACTGCTGCTGGTTGCGGTGGGCGCCGGCGTGCTCTGTGGAGCGCTGCCGGCCTGGCGTTCTTCCCACGTCGCCCCTGCCGAGGTCCTCCGCCAGGAATCCGTGAACCTCTCCTCCGGATCGCATAATCGTCATGTCCTCAGCGGTCTTGTCGTCGTGCAGGTCGCCCTCTCGATGGCCCTGCTGGTCTGTGCCGGACTCTTCCTCCGCACGCTGCACAATACGGCCAACGCCGATCCCGGATTCAATGCAACGCATGTGCTCACCGCCACGATCGGCCTCGACACAGGCTATTCAGGCACCCAGATCCGGCAATTTCAGAAGAAGATTCTGGCGCGGGCGCGGGAACTTCCCGGCCTCACGGAAGTCTCGCTGACTGACTGGCTCCCGCTCAGTCTGAGCCGCAAGACCAGCGACGTTTGGCCGGAGAGCTATGTGCCGCAGCCGCATGAATCCGGTGAGGTGACACGCGCCGACGTCTCCGCTGGGTATTTCGCAACCATGGGAATCCCCATCATCGAAGGCCGAGCCTTCACCGATGCGGACGATGCCGGCGCGCCGCCCGTGATGATCGTGGACCAGACCGCCGCCGCCCGCTATTGGCCTGGCAAGGACCCGATCGGCCGCCGGCTCCGCATGGGTAACACGCTCCGCACCGTGGTCGGTGTGGCCAGGAACTCCGCCCATCTGAGCATGGGAGAAACGCCCCAACCGATGGTCTACAACCCGTTCCTGCAGGAGGGCGGTCCGGAGACCATTCTGCAGGTGCGTACGCCCGGTGATCCGGCGACCGCTGCTCCGATGGTCGTGGAGGCGATCCATCAAATCAATCCCCAGTGGCTGGTGTACGACGTGCGGCCGCTGCGCGAGACCACCGAGATCGCCAGCACCTTCGCCATCATGGAATCCACCTTCGCCTCGGCGTTTGCCCTGCTGGCGCTGGTGCTGGCTGCCTCCGGCATCTACGGCGTGCTTGCCTACCGCGCTCAGCTGCGCACGCACGAAATCGGTATTCGCATGGCCCTGGGAGCCGCGCGCCAGGATGTGCTGTGGCTGATCCTGCGCCAGGGTCTGCGACTCGCGGCCTTGGGGATCATTCTGGGGATCGTTCTCACTGTGACGCTCACCCGGTTCATCAGCGCACAGCTTTACGGAGTGAGCCCCGCTGACCCGCTCACCCTCATGCTGGTCACGCTGCTGCTGGCTGTCGTGGCCGGCGCCGCCTCTTCCCTGCCCGCGCTCCGCGCCATGCGCACCGACCCCATGGCCGCCATCCATGAGTCGTAGCCCGATCCGCTGCCCGAACGCCTCCGAATGAGGCATCATAGGAGCGATGCAACTGATTCTGGCTCTCGATCAGGGAACTACGAGTTCCCGTGCCATTCTCTTTGGACACGACGCCAGTGTCGTCGGCGTCGCACAGCAGGAGTTCCGCCAGATCTATCCGAACGTCGGATGGGTCGAACACGATCCGTATGACATCCTGACCTCGCAACTCACGTCCGCGGTGCAGGTGCTGGGGAAAGCGGGCGTGCGTCCGCGCGACCTGGCTGCCCTGGGCATCACTAACCAGCGCGAAACCACGCTGGTCTGGGATCGCGAAACCGGCAAGCCGATCTATAACGCTATCGTCTGGCAGGACCGCCGTGGCGCGCCGCTGTGCCAGCGGCTCCTGGACGAGGGCGCGGAAGACATGATCCGCAGCCGGACCGGCCTCCTCATCGACTCCTATTTTTCCGCGACCAAGATCGCCTGGATTCTCGACAACGTGTCTGGAGCCCGCGACCGGGCGCGACGCGGCAAGCTGGCCTTTGGCACCGTCGACTCGTGGCTGGTCTGGAACCTTACCAGCGGCAGCCGCCACATCACCGACCGCACCAATGCCAGCCGCACCATGCTCTACAACATCGTCGAAGATCGCTGGGATCCCGAGTTGCTCCACCTGCTCAACATCCCGGAGAGCCTGATGCCGGAAGTGGTCGCATCGAGCCAGGAGGTCGGCCAGGTCACTACCTCGCTCGGTTTGGGCGAAGTGCCGATCGCGGGCATCGCCGGGGATCAGCAGGCTGCGCTCTTCGGCCAGCTCTGCGTCAACCCTGGCGATGCAAAGAACACCTACGGCACCGGGTGCTTTCTGCTGGAACACGTTGGCAACGACTTCACCCTTTCCCGTCAGAAGCTGATCACCACCCTGGCCGCCAGTCCCGCCAACAAGCCGGAATACGTCCTCGAAGGCAGCATCTTCGTCGGCGGCGCCGTGGTGCAGTGGCTCCGCGACAATATGCGCTTCTTTGCTGCATCGCCCGACGTCGAATCCGTCGCCGCTACTGTGGACTCGACCAACGGCGTTGTGTTTGTGCCCGCGTTCACCGGTCTCGGCGCGCCTTACTGGGATCCCTACGCGAGCGGCATGATCATCGGCATCCAGCGCAGCACCCAAATCGGCCACATCGCCCGCGCCGCCATCGAGAGCATCGCCTTCCAGGTCGCCGACGTGCTCCACGCCATGAATCAGGACACGCAGCAGCCCCTGCGCGAGCTACGCGTCGATGGTGGCGCCGCCGCCAATGATCTCCTGATGCAGTTCCAGGCGGACCTTCTCGGTCTGCCCGTTCGCCGACCCGCTGTGCTGGAAACCACCGCCCTCGGCGCCGCCTTCCTCGCTGGCCTCGCCGTCGGTTTCTGGAGCAGCACCGAGGAGATCGCCCGCCTGCGCGGTCCGGACACCGTCTTCAAACCCAAGGCCGACCCCGCCGAAATGTTCCGCCGCCGGCAGAAATGGCAGGACGCGGTGCAGCGCTCCCGCGGCTGGAACCGTCCCACGACTACCCCCTGAGAGGAAGCCATGGATCGAGCCGCCATGCTGAACCGCCTCCGCGCCCGCCGGGAGCCGTGGGACATCGTGATCGTCGGCGGCGGCGCCACAGGAGCCGGCATTGCCGTCGATGCCGCCAGCCGCGGATTCGCCACGCTTCTTCTGGAACGGGAAGATTTCGGCAAAGGCACGTCAAGCCGCAGCACCAAGCTCGTCCATGGAGGCGTGCGCTATCTTGAGCAGGGCAATATCTCCCTCGTCATGGAGGCGCTCCGTGAACGCGGCATCCTGCGCCGCAACGCGCCCCATCTCGTTCACGACGTTCCCTTCGTCGTCCCCAACTACTCCTGGTGGGAAACACCGTTCTACGGCATCGGGCTGAAGATCTACGACCTGCTCGCCGGCCAGTATGGATTCGGCAAATCGCGTTTGCTCTCCAGCGACGAGACCCTGGAACGCCTCCCTAACCTCCGCCAGGAGGGCCTTCGTGGCGGCGTAATCTACCACGACGGTCAGTTCGACGACGCGCGTCTCCTCATCCACCTCATGGCCACGGCCTGCGATCACGGCGCAACCGTACTCAACTACACGCCCGTCGTCGCCATGCGCAGGGACAACACCGGCTTCATCAACGGAGTCGTCGCCGAAGACTCTGAGTCCGGCGAGCGCTTCACCATTGACGCCCTCGTTGTCGTGAATGCCACCGGCATCTTCACCGATGAAACCCGCCGCCTCGCCAACCCTGGCGCGCCCCCCATGATTCAACCCAGCCAGGGCATCCACCTCGTCCTCGACCGCGAGTTCCTGCGCGGCAGTACCGCCATCATGGTGCCGCACACCAGCGACGGCCGCGTCCTCTTCGCCATCCCCTGGCATCAGCACACCATTGTCGGCACCACGGACACGCCCATTGACGCGCCCTCCTACGAGCCGCTGCCCTTCGAGCACGAGATCGCCTTCATCCTCGAGACAGCCAGCGAATACCTCAGCCGTCCGCCCCGCCGCGAAGACGTCCTCAGCGTCTATGTCGGCATCCGTCCGCTTGTGAAAGCTGCCGGCTCCGATACCGGCAACACTTCGGCGATTTCCCGCGATCACACCATCCACATCGATGATTCAGGCCTGCTCACCATCGCCGGCGGCAAGTGGACCACCTACCGCCGCATGGCCCAGGACGCCGTCGATCACGCCATCACCCTCGGCAAGCTCGAAGACAAGCCCTGCGTCACCCAGAACCTTCATCTGCACGGCTACGCGGAAGGCACCGTAGATGCCAACGCCCTGGCCGTGTATGGGTCGGATGCCGAAAAGATTCGCCGTCTCGCCGTTGAATCCCCTGAGCTGGCGCAGCCCCTCGATCCCGAGCTCCCACCCATCGCCGCCGAGGTCGTGTGGGCCGTGCGCGAGGAGATGGCCCGCTCCGTCGAAGATATCCTCGCCCGGCGCACCCGCGCGCTCTTCCTGCGTGCGCGAGCCGCCCTGCGCATGGCTCCGACTGTCGCCGCACTCATGGCCCGGGAACTCGGTCACGACTCAGCCTGGATTGACCGTCAACTGGAAGATTTCCGCCAGCTCGCCGCCCAGTACACGCTCGGAAAAACAGCTGGATCGCCCCAGTCCGACTAGCGCCCCGTGTGCAAAGGCGCCGTCACCACGCCCACGAACGAATCGGCGCAACCATAATAGAGAAACCACCGGTCGTGGAATGCCACCAGCCCCTCGGCAAATGTGGTCCCCGCCACATACTGCCCGCTCTTCTCCCACGGCATCGTCGGCTCCAGCACTGGATTGTCCGTTCGCGCCAGCAGCTTCGCCGGGGCATGCGCATCGAAAAGCGCCTCGCCGTCCGCGTAGGTGCCCGCCGCCAGCTTCGGATCGCCCCCGGAGGCCGCATTCTTCCCGTTGTAGACAACGACGATTCCGCGGCTTGTCAGCACCGGGGGCGGCCCGGTTTCCGGAAAGGAGCTGTCGAACCGCCCCGGCCGCGGACGCAGTACCTCCAGCGGCTCGCCGTGCTTGTCCTCCACCGGCGTCCAGTGAATCAGATCCTGTGACGTCGCCAGTTGGATCGCACCCTCGCCCCAGTACATCCAGTACTTGCCGTTGATTCGGGTTGCGACCAGCCGCCCATTGTCTAGCGCAGTTACGATACCCGCGGACTTATATTTCAGCTGCGCGTACTTCCCGCCCTCCGCGTCCAGAAATGCCGGCCCGTGCTTCGTCCAGTGCACCAGGTCCCGCGACGTCGCGATCCCCACCGAATACGTTTGCCGATTCCACTGCGTGTAAGTGAGGACATAAGTCCCGTCTTCGCTCTCAACGATCCGCGGATCCTCCACCCCTCCCGGCCACTCGCGGCTCTTCTGCTCATCCTCTGCCGGAAAAAACACCGGTTCCGCGCGCCGCGTAAAGTGGATCCCATCCTCGCTCTCGGCCAGCCCAAGCCGCGAGGTATGCATGCCAATCTGCATCTCTCCCGTGTTGTCCTCGGCGCGATACAGCACGTCAATCTTCCCATCGCGCACCACAGCCGCCGGATTGAACGTGTGCAGAGCCTCCCAGTGCACCGGCGCTTTACGAATCGGATCCTGAAACACCGACGCCGGATTGGGCGTGATCACCGGATGGTCGTCAGCGGGTCGCGTGAACGGGCCAATCTCCCAGCTGCCGCGCGCCGTTTGTGCAGCAGCCGCGACCGTCAGGGCCATCACCAGCAACGCTAACCTGATTCTCATTGCACCCCTTTCTTTCCGCCCGTCGCGCAGCTGGCCGCGCCGCCAGCCAGCGCCTGGGAGAAGCGCCGCGCCGTGTCATCATCCGGAGAAAACAACAGAACCCGCCGGAGTGTCTTTGCCGCCTCAGCAGATTCGCCTTGTCGGCATTGCGCGACAGCCAGATCGACACCGGCTGCACTCGCCCCCGGATCATCGCTGAAAACCTTCACCAGTAGCGGCGTCGCGGCCGTAAAATTCCCCTGCCGCGCATCGAGAACTGCCAAATCCGCCCCCGCTGTTTCATTCCACGGATCGGCCTGCAGCGCCTGCTCAAACTCCGCAACAGCCCGCGTGGTGTCTCCGTTAGCCTGCTCCAGAAAACCCAGGTTCACATGCAGATCCGCATCAGAACCCTGCTTCGCACCGGTGCTCTCCGCCTGCAGCAACAGGCGCAGTGCACGCTCCCCTGCGACCCGGTCGCCGCGCAGCGCCAGCGACGCCCAGGCAATCCCTTCATCGCGAGGAGTCGGCTTGCTCCCCCCAATCGCTACCAATTCGTCACCCGCGGTCGCACGATGAAACGGCTTCCCCGGAATCTGAATTCGGTGATCCGTCACCTGCTCGTGAGCAATGTCTTCGGTTGGCTGCCGCGGCATATGGCACGCCGTGCAGTCGGGATTCTCCGCATGATGTCCCGACGCCAGCCCCGTATGGCAAGTCAGGCAGCGCGCCCGATAGTAGGCCACGCGATCCTCCGCCGCGACCGTCGCGTGCGGATCATGACACGTCGTGCACGTCATCCGATCGCCGCTTGCCCGCTTGCAGGCGCTCTCCAGCAGTGACTCCCATTGGCTCGTCGCCCGCCCCTCAGGTCCAATCTTGCGCCCGTCTTCGAAATACACCGCTTCTTCGAACAGATTGTCCCCAGGGTGAAAATCACCCAGCTTCTGTCCCTGCTTCACCACCGCAACTTCCCCTTCCAGGTGGCATTCAAGGCAAATCGATTCGCGTCGAATATCAGTCAGCTTCGCAGGATCGAGAATCGGCTCCCGGCCGTCACTCGCCAGATGCCGGGCAGGATCGCCGTGGCACGCTTCGCACGTGATGCCGCCATGCGGAAACGGCGCCCCCGCAAATTTGTTCCTGGCTTCCGGCAGTGAAGCCTGTACGTCGCTGGCATGGCAGTGGAGACATCCCGGATCCACCGGCAGCGTAAACGGCATCGACTGCGCATTCAGATAATGCGGCGTCATGTCCCAGATGTGCTTCTTCGCATACCAGTTGATCGGAGTCTCGTACCAGTAGCCCTCCCGCTGATAAATCCACGTCCGGCCCCGACGGCCCGAACCGAGATAGTAGAGCAGCAATTGCCGGCCACTCAGGGCGCGATTCGGAGGCGCATTCGGCCGATCGTACGACAGCCACACCTGGCCCTTCTCCAAATCCATCCGGTAGTGAACGCCGGACGCCGCATGCGTAAAATCGGCGGGAATAAAGCCCTCGGCGGCAGGTCCGCTCGCGTTTGCCATCGGCGTCCGCTTCCAAGATTCGTAGATCTGCCGATGACACGCTGCGCAGCGAGCATCCGGATCCTGCGCATGAAGACACCGCGCTCCAAACAGAAGCGCCGCCGCCATCAGCACCGGAACTAAATGCCTGCGCATCCTAAACCTTCTTCATCTCGGGAAGCCGATACGCCTGCGGCTCTCTGCCGCCTTCGGTCAAAACGTACAGGCGATCCACCGCGAGATTCTTATACGTGTCCACCTGCCCCGATGGCCAGCGCACTTCCACCGATTCGGCAATCGCCGCCTCTCCCAGTCCGAAGTGCAGCCGCAGATCGTTCTGCGAATAGTACCCGCCTCCGCTGCGTACTTCATCGAGAAGCAGCATCGGCTTTGGCTGATCCGGCTGCGTCTTCGCCAGCACGCGTACCTGGGCGCCGATCCCGCTCCGATTCGACCGCACGCCCACCAGGCGAAACCGGATCCAATGATGCTGCAGCTTCGATTCGCAATGCAGCAGCTGCGGCAGGCTGTTCACGCAGTTCACTACCACGTCCAGACACCCATCGTTGTCGTAATCGCCGAAGGCGCAGCCGCGCGCCGGAACCGCCGCCGTGATGCCTGGGCCGCCCAGTGCGCTCACGTCTTCAAACCGCCCGTTGCGCAGATTCCTGTACAGATATTTATGCTCCGCATACGGGGCCTCCGTTTTCACGCTGTTCACCTCGGGATATACGTGTCCGTTGGCAATCAGCAGATCGAGCCAGCCATCGTTATCCATATCGAAGAAGCCGATACCCCAGCCCAGATAGCGGGTATTCATGCCCAGCCCCGCCTGGTAAGTGCGATCCTCGAAGTTGAAGCCTCCAAGATTCGCATACAGCGAATCCGTGTCTCCGGCGAAATTCGTCTTCGCAATGTCCAGCAGCCCGTCGCGGTTATAGTCACCCACCGTTACGCCCATGCCCGCCTGCGGCTTGCCGTCCGGCGAAAAGGCTACCCCGGCCTCAATCGCGACATCGCGAAACGTCCCGTCCTTCTGGTTCTGGTACAGCGTCGCTGCGGTCGAATCGTTCGCAACATAAATGTCCGGCCATCCGTCGTTGTCGAAATCGGCCACCGTCGCGCTCAGCGCGTAATTGCCATACGTGTCCCAGATATTCGCCTTCGCCGACACATCGGTGAATGTGCCGTCGCCGTTGCTGTGATACAGAATGTTCTTGCCCGGCGCCAGCCCCGGAGGCCCGCACGCCACCAGAATTCCCTTGTACAAACACGGCCCGGACTCCGGCAGCGGCGCTGTCTTCAAATCGAGATCGATGTAGTTCCCGACAAACAGATCCAGATGGCCGTCGCGATCGTAATCCAGAAAGGCGCAGCCCGAGTTCCATCGCAGCTTCGACTGCAGCAGCCCAGCCTTCGCCGTCACATCGGTAAATGTGCCATTGCCATTGTTACGAAACAATGCGTTCTGCCCGTAATACGTCACAAACAGATCGTCCCAGCCGTCATTGTCGTAATCGCCCACGCAGCATGCCTGGCCCCATCCGCTGCGCGCCAGTCCCGCTTTGGCGGTCACATCGGTGAACGTGCCGTCGCGATTGTTTTTGAACAGATGACAGGTTGGCTCCGCGCCTTTGGGAAAACCCTCCAGCCGCCAGCCATTCACCAGGAAGATATCCAGCCATCCGTCC
>JBAUZR010000523.1:0-12018 GCA_049585375.1 Acidobacteriaceae bacterium | reverse complement strand
GACGGCGGCACCGGTGAACTCGCTGAGGACGAGGACGCCTTTGTTGTCAGAGCGGGCGGCCACGAATTCCTTGGCGACGAGATTCATGCCGTCGTGGAGGCTCGAAACGTAGCAGACATCGGCGGCGCGATAGAAGCGGAAGACCTCGGGCGGCTCGTGATGGGAGCGGAGGAGAATGATGGGCGTGTAGCCGTCACGGCCAAAGCGCTCGTTAATGCGCGCGGCCACGGCTTCGACGGTCTCGTTCAGCTCGCGGTAGCGGGGAATCTGGGTACGGCTGGGGGCGGCGAGTTGGGCGAAGCTGAAGCGGCCGCGGAATTCCGGATAGCGCTCAAGGAGGAGCTCGACGGCGAGGAGTCGCTCCTCGATGCCCTTGGTGTAGTCGAGGCGATCGACACCGACGCCGAGGAGTGCGTTGGGTTTGAGACCCCAGTCGCGGAAGACCTGAGCGCGGCACTCTTCGGCACTGGGGGCGGAGTCGGCCCAGTGGCTGGGCCACTCGAGGGAGATGGGATAGGGGCGGACGAGGGTGCTGCGGCCCTGCATGACGACGGCGTTGTTTTCGCGATCAATACGGGTTTCGAGATAGCGATCCACGGACTCGAGGAAGTTGTTGCAGTGGAGCTGGGTGTGGAATCCGAGGATGCTGGAGCCAAGCAGACCCTGGAGGATTTCGTTGCGCCAGGGGCAGATGCCCATGCGTTCCGCGTTGGGCCAGGGGATGTGCCAGAAGGCGATGACGGTGGCGCGGGGCAGGCGGCGGCGGATCATGGCGGGGGCGAGGGCGAAGTGGTAGTCCTGCACGAGGATGATGGGGTCGCGGGAATCGACTTCGCTGCAGACGACGTCGGCAAACTTCTGATTGACCTCGCGGTAGTAGCGCCAGTCGGCTGAGCGGAAGATGGGGCGGGCGTGGGCGACGTGGCAGAGAGGCCAGAGGCCTTCATTGGCGAAGCCGTAGTAGTAGCCGTGGAGCTCTTCTTCCGAAAGCCAGACGCGGCGGATGTGGTAGGACTCCTCGCCAGGGGGCACGGCGACGCAGTCGTGGGCATCGACGGTATCGCGGTCAGCGGAGCCGCTGCCATGAGCGACCCAGACCCCGGAGCAGGCGCGCAGCACGGGCTCAAGCGCGGTGACCAGGCCGCTGGCGGGGTGCTGGACTTCGATGCGGCCGTCGGGCATGCGCTCGTGGATGTACGGCTCGCGGTTGGCGAGGATGACGATTTTTTCGCCGTGGAGGAGACGGCTGAGGGTCTGCTTGAGACTGGCTGCGGACCAGGGGCCGGAGGCGTCGCCCTGCTCGGTCGCCATGCGGCCGAGGAGCTGACGCATGTCACTCAGAATAGGTTGGAACTCGCGGGTTCGGCGCCCTTCGCCGCGGAGCAGGCGGCGGAATTCGAGATTCCACTCATAGCGGGCGCGGCGGGCAGCGAGCAGAGGAACGCCGAAGGCGGTAACGGCCAGCAGCGCGAAAATGACGATCAGGAAGGTGCGGGCGCGGGCTTCGCGGGCCTCGATGTAGCTTAGGTCCTGCACGAGAATGATGAAGCCGAGGTCCTGTCCGCCGGCGATGACGGGCATGGCGTTGACCTGGACGCGGCCGGTAGGCAGGGCAGCGACGGTGTCCCACTCGCGAAAGACGGGGGAGCCGCCGGGCGCGGGGTCGGCACTGAGGATGCGGGAGCCCACTTCGGTGCAGCTGAACGCGTCAGGAAAGCCGGGGGAGGCGGCGCGGGCCTGGAGGTCGGCGCCACAGGCAGCGACGCCGATGACGCGCTCGTCGTGGGCGATGGAGAGAAGCTGGTTGTGCAGGTCCTGGGGGTTGTCCCAGGCCTGAGCGAGGGAGCGGCGGGCGCTGGTCAGGACGAGATGGGCGCGGGTGCTGACGTCGCGCTCGAACCACTCGCGCGCGGTGGTTTCGACGACACCGGAGGCAGCCCAGGCAAGGAGCGCCAGTCCGACGATGAGGCCGAGGATGAGTCGCGCGATCCGGGACATAGCGACAGGTTACAGCGTGCAGCTTGCGGCCGGTAGCCGGTGGCCGATGGCGAAGCGCGATCAGGGTGACAGACCGAAGCGGGCCTGGAGTTCGCGGCGGCCGTGAGCGGTCAGGCGGAGGGCGCGGCTGTCGAGTTCGCGGGCCACCCAGCGACGGGCGAGGACGTGAGTGAGAAGAGCGGCGCCCAGGGCTCCGCCAAGGTGGGGACGGCGCTCGCTCCAGTCGAGGCAGCCGTAGGCGAAGCGGCGGCGCTGGGCGCGAAGCGGTTCGATGTCGACGCCGAGTCCGCTGAGAGCAGTCTCTCCGGCGGAGGTGACCAGATACGAGGCGCCAGATCGGGTCTTCGCGATGCGCCTGGCGGTGGTGCGGGTTCCGGAATAAGTGATCCAGCCGAGAGCAAGGAAGCGGTCGTGGAGAGCAACGGCGAGGGCTCCGGCCATGTGATCGTAGCAGGAGCGGGCGGCGCGGAGCGGCTCCGGTGTGGAGGGGACGAAGCGCGCTCGGGTGACGCCGGCTAGGACGCTGAGGCGCTCGAGGGCGCGGGCGACTTCGGGGCCGGCGAGCGCGTAATAGCGATGGCGCCCCTGGGCGGCGACGCGGACGAGGCGCTCGTTTTTGAGGCGGCTGAGGTGAACGCTGGCGGTGGAGGGCGAGACGTCGGCGAGAATGGCGAGCTCAGTGCCGGTGCGGGCGTGGCCGTCGAGGAGCGAACAAAGCATGCGGGTCCGGGCGGGCTCGCCGATGGCGGCGGCGACGGCCGAGATGGCGGCGTCCATTCCCTGCTCTGCATCCATGGTTTGACGGTAAACGAAGTATGGGCGCGCAGCAAGGGGCAGGATGAGAACAGGGTGCAGGTTACAGATTGCGGAGATCCGGCAATGGCAATGACGTGTTTTATTCGGTATCAGATCGATCCTTTTCAGAAAGACGCGTTCCAGCGCTATGCGGAAAACTGGGGGCGGATCATTCCGCGCTGCGGTGGAAACCTGGTGGGGTATTTTCTGCCGCAGGAGGGGACGAACGACGTCGCGTGGGGGCTGATTGCGTTCGCCGATCTGGCTGCCTATGAGCTGTACCGGAGGCGGCTGCGGGCGGATGCGGAGGCGCGGGAAAACTTCGCCACGGCAGAGAAGCTGCGGCTGATCCTGCGCGAAGAGCGAACGTTTCTGGAGACGGTGGAAGGGACGTTCGGGCAGACAGTCGGGAGACGGTGACGACGATGCTGACACAGCGGGATAAAGGACTGGCGTTTCGGGCTCTGCACGAGCAGGCGGGAGCATTTGTGGTGCCCAATCCGTGGGACGTGGGCACGGCGCGTCTGCTGGCGCAGGAAGGCTTTGAGGCGCTGGCGACCACGAGCGCCGGATGCGCGTTTGCGCTGGGGAAGCCGGATAACTCAATTGGGCGCGAGGCGGCGATGGCGCACGTGGCAGCGATCGCGTGCAGTACGGATTTGCCGGTGAGCGGGGACCTGGAGAACGGCTTCGGCAATACGCCGGAGGAGGTGGCGCGGACAATCCGCATGGCGGCGGCCGCCGGACTGGTGGGCGGATCGATTGAGGACGCGACGGGGCGAATGGATCGCCCGATTTACGACGTGGGGCTGGCACGCGAGCGAGTGGCCGCTGCGGCTGAGGCTGCGCATGCCCTGCCCTTCCCTTTTATGCTGACGGCGCGGGCGGAGAACTATCTGCACGGGCGGCCGGATCTGGTCGACACCATCGAGCGCCTGGAGGCGTATCAGGCAGCGGGCGCGGACGTGCTGTACGCGCCGGGACTGCCGACGGTGGAGGCGATTCGGGCGGTGGTGCGGGGCGTGGATCGTCCGGTAAACGTGCTGGCGGGCGGCGGCACGCTCTTCAGCGTGGCCACCCTGGAGGGGCTGGGAGTGAAGCGGATCAGCGTGGGCAGCGCACTGGCGCGGGCGGCGCTGGGGGCGTTTCTGACCGCGGCTCGGGAGATGCGGAACCGGGGGACGTTCGCGTGGGCGAAGAAGGCAGTGGAGTACGCAGAGGTGAACGCAATGTTTGAAAGACAGGGTGCGGAGTGCGGGGTACAGGGCACAGGTGACAGGTTACGGGGGAGACAGGCTATCGAGGACCGTGGTGAGGCGGTTGGCTGGTAAGCGGTTTGGAGATGGGGCGCGCGGCTCTGTTTGGCGTTGTACGCCGCGTGGGGAACCGAGGTTCAATATGACCGTTTCAGCTGTTGCAACCCTTTCTGAGAGGTTTCCCCGGCGTTATCCGTTTTCCACGCGATCTTTGATGTCGGCATAGGCCGCCTCGATCAGACTGCGGAGGGAAGCGGGGTCCGCCGGTGTTCCCGGTTTCAGCTTCACATGGCGCATGAACCTGCCGGTGCCCTGGAGCAGGCGGCCCGGATCGGGCAGAAATGCGCCGTAAAAGAAGCCGACGTTGACGTGCGCAGTGAAAACATTGACATAGGCGAAGGGCACGTCACCCAGACAGGCGGTTGGGCAACCGTCATGGAGAACCTCGCGGACCTCATCGCCGCAGTTCCGCATGACGTCGAACCACCGCCGCGCGATGGCTCCCGATTCGCCACCATGCGCGTTCATCCAGGCAGCAATGGCGGGATCATGTTCTACGGTGCCGCTGAAGCGCAGCAAATCGGTTTTCATGGGTCCTTCGCTGCGCTCGCGATTGCGGTCTAGTGGTGGGCGCCGCCACCACCTCCGCTGGGAGCCGAAGCTGCCGGGGCGCTGGCGTGGCCGCCACCACCGGCGCTGGCGCCTCCGCCACCGTGGAAGCCACCGCCCGCGCTGCTGGCGCCGCCGTGGAATCCGGTGCCGCCAAAGCTGCTGTGGCCGACGATGCCGGGAGAGTAGCCTCCACGGCCCACCGGGACGGATCCAAAGGTGGAAGGCGCGCCAAAGGTGCGGCCCTGGGCGGACATGAAGCCGGGACGGAAACCGGCTGAGCCGCCACGCATGGCGGCAGACCCGAGTTCCGGATGGGAACGGACGAGGGCGCTGGTAAAGCTCTCGCCCACGGGTCCGCGCTGGAGCGGATGGATGCCCGATTCCAGGGGCTCAATTTTTTTGCCATCAAAGGAGAGCGTCCGCGGTTCCGGATGCGCTCCGGGAGCCAGTTCGAAGGGTTTGGAGAACTGCTCGCCGCGATTGACGGTGACCAGACGCGGCGGCCCTGCATCGAGCGTGCGCGGGCCAACGGGACGCGGGTGGATGGGATGAATGGGCGTGCCATGTGGACGGGGCGGCGGAATGTAGCCTTTGGGAACGTTCCAGACGGTGGCGTAGGGATACCAGCCGCCACCATACAAACCGTAGCCGCAGTTGCCGGGCATCCATAGCCAGCCAAAGCTATTCATGTAGTCCCAGGCGCCGCAGTGGTAGGGCATCCATCCCCAGGGATAGCCGGAGATCCAGGAGTAGCCGACGCCGGAATAGTAGCCCCAGGCGCCGTTGCCGAAGGGATCCCAGCTGGGGCCAACGCCGGACGGAGCCCACGCCTCGCCGTAACCGGGAACGTTGTACCAGTTGCCGTAGTAGTCGAGGTCATTCCACGCGGGATTGTCGACGTCGCCGGAACTGGCGCGGGCCATGGTCTGGTTGGCTTCCAGATTGGAGAGACTCTGGTCGCGGTAGGAGTTCCACTGATCCCAGGAGTCGGCTGTGATGCTCTGGGCGAGGGTGAACTCGCCTCCCTGCTGCGGATCGGTCTGGAAGGTCTGGTTCGTTTTGACGTCGACCGAGAGGCCGCCGCCGTCGTCGACGTGGGCGGAGCCGTGCATGACGGCGAGCTGGTAGGGCGCAGAGTCAAGGGCGACGCGGAAGACGGCGTCCTGGATCGGCGTCGCGGTATCCGCGCCGAAGTGGACGGTGTACTGGTTGCCGCGGCTGTTGAGCTCGTAATAGCTCAGGCCGCTAAGGGCATCGATGGTGGTGACGGTGCTGCCGTCAGCATTGCGGCGCAGTTGAGCGAGGCGGATGGAGCTGTCCGGAGTGACGCGGGCGACGCTGCCGTCCTCGAATTCGATCTCCAGCCGGCCGTTATCGCCGGTGGCGAAGCGCATGCCTTCGACAGCGGGCATGTTGGGCAGGGCCTGCTCGAAGGCCACCTGGCCGTTCTCGAAGACCTGAACCTGCCCCTCGACATCGCTGATGCGGACGGCACGGACCGTACTCTGGCCGGGACCGAGCGCAGGATTGGCGCTGCCTTCGTCGGGCGGTGGGGCGGGTGGCGTCGTGTCCTGCGCGAAGGCGACAACCGCGCAGAGAACAAAGGCGATGGAGGTGGAGAGAAGAATCAGGCGGCGAAGCGGTTTGGGTGACGAGAACCCCTGGTGGCGAAGGAAGAACGAACTAACGTGGCGCCTCATTACGGCACCTCCTTTGAGCAGCTCTCAGGGAGGCCGGTGCGGCGGATCGTGCCTGTCGCCCGGCGGTGCATGAGAGGCTCCTGGCCCTGCAACACCTTGCATTCTATTCAACGGCCGGGGACATTGCTAAGTTTCATTTCTTTTTGCCCTAATTTAGGGATTCAAAACGGCAAGAGGGTGGCCACTCGGAAGGAACGCGGCAGAATGCCCAGAGCTATCCGCGCCGCAGGGGTACAGAGACGCGCGGCGTGGTGTGGGTGAGGTAGTGCCAGACGAAGAAGAGCGTCGCCAGCACCACGACGACCGCGAACAGGTACAGCAGCGCGCTTTTTCGCGTGAAGGTTGGCAGCGGCACAGGCGGTCACCAGGGGAAGCTGTCCAGCCTCCCGATCATGGAGATTCGCGGGAAGGGGCGGGAGTTGTCGAGCATGGGCCGGGCGAGCAGCGCCAGCCTCCACCAGGAGGCGGATTGGCGTTCAGGCGGCTGTGCGCGAACGATCGCGGTCGAGGAGCCAGCGCTCAAACCAGGCCCGGCCCAGCTGGGCGACCTGTTCCAGGGCTCCTGGCTCCTCAAAGAGGTGGGTGGCGCCGGGAACCATGGCCAGGCGGGTGCGGGAGTGCATGCGCGCTTTCGCCTGGTGGTTGAGATGGAGAACGGCGGGGTCGTTGCCGCCGACGATGAGCAGGACGGGCACACGGACTTTCTCCAGCGCGGGACCGGCGAGATCGGGGCGGCCGCCACGAGAGACGATGGCGGCGAAGGGGCGGCCTTCTGACGCCGCAAGCAGCGCCGCCGCCGCTCCGGTGCTGGCGCCGAAGCAGCCCAGACGAAGGCTGCCGAGGACCGGGTTCCGGCGGATCCACTGGACGGCGTAGAGGAGCCGCCTCGCCAGCAATTCGATATCGAAGCGGAGATGGGCGGACCGCTCGTCGAGCACCTCTTCCGATTCCGTGAGCAGGTCGAGGAGGAGCGTGGCCAGTCGTGTCTTCTGCAACTCCCGTGCGACGAACTGATTGCGGGGACTGTGACGGCTGCTGCCGCTGCCGTGGGCGAAGAGAACCACGCCGGCCGGTGTCGGAGGTATGTGGAGGTCGGCCCTGGGGCGGACGTCGGCCGGGATGTCGACGGCCAGGGTCTGTTCGCGATCGTCGTGCGGATTCGCCATGGCAGGCTCCTTCCGCTCCGCATTATCGTCCCATGGGAGAAATCTGGCGCAACGAGCATCGGGGATGGCGATCAGGTCTCTCCGGGCGGGCTATAAAAGTAAGACTCTCCCAACCGGGCCGGAGGTTGCGGGGGAGTGTTGCGGTCTGGCGACGTGGAGGCCGGAGCGCCAGACCCGGGAGGTCAGTTGGATTTTTGCTGGTTTTCGCAGCGGCTGAGCAGGGCGAGAGCGCGTTTGCGGGCGCGGTCCATCACCTGCTGGTCGCCCGCGATGGTCTGAAGCTGTTCAGCGATGTTGGGCAGATCGGAGGCGCGGCGATCTTTGACGGCATCCTGCAGGGATTCCAGTTCAGCATCGAGGCCCAGGCGGTCGTGCTGGACTTCGACGTCAAGACGGCGGCCGAATTCGATGGTAAGGGCGACGGCGCCGAGCTGGTCGGTGAGGTGCTGGAGGACGGGGTCGTCGGCCCAGATGAAGGCGCAGGTACCCTGGCCGTCAGGTCCGGCATAGGCGAGGGTGCGATGGCCGGTGAAGGCAAGGTTGGCCTGATGGCGGTCGCAATCGATGGCGAAGAATCTGTGGGTGCGGGCGTAGTGGAAGAGGCCGGCGCGGAGGGCATCGTCGATGTGGATGGAGCGGTCGATGGGGGCGGGAAAGACGTCATCGTCCTGCTGCGCAAGGCCGGGCCGGGAAACAAAGCGGGCGGCGCCGTTTTCCTCGATGTTGATGGTGTACTGCGAAGGCTGAAGCTGAGGGTGCTCAAAGGTAAAAACGATGCGGGAGGAGGTTTGCGCCGCGAGCGGAGCAGCAGCCAGAGCTGAGATGGCGAACGCGAGCAGGGCCGATTGAAAACGCATAATTAAACGACCCGAGCCTCCTGAAGAGAAAGAGTCTGAGCGTGGTGGATGTGACAGATGGCGATGGCCAGCGCATCGGCGGCATCAGCGGATTCGGGAGGCTGGGCAAGGGTGAGCAGGCGGGCCACCATGAACTGGACCTGCTGCTTGGCGGCGAGTCCGTAGCCGGTGACGGTGGCCTTGATACTCAGAGGCGCGTATTCGGCAACGGGAATGCCGGCGGTGGCGGCCGCCAGCAGCACGACGCCGCGGACATGGCCCAGCTTGATAGCGGTCCTGGCATTAACGGAATAGAAAACTTCCTCGACAGCGACAACATCCGGGCGATAGCGCTCGAGGAGCGCGGTGAGCTGGCCGTAGATATAGGCAAGGCGGTCGGGCAACGGGGTTTTGCGGGGCGGGCAGATACCGCCGGCGTCAAGCGAAAGCAACCGGGGAGCCCGGCTCAAGTCCTGGGAGCGGTCGTCGCATTCGACGACGCCGTAGCCCGTCGTTTCTGTGCCACAGTCGACACCGCAGACACGCATGGACAGCCCCTCTGCAGAAAAAGCGGATCGCCTGAAAATTGCCAGGGTCAGTGTAGCGCAGCCCCGGCAGCAGGGGAACGGGCTGATTTGTCAGGCGGCCCTGCGCGGAATGACGGCGGCGACGGAGTACATTGGCCCGCAGGGCTGCCGCACAGCTGACCGTGGTCCAACAAAACCGGCCACGCGTGACCCGATGTCGGAAGGCTGTCCGACCGGGGCCGGTTTTAACGGGAAACACCTTCAAGAGGGGAGCTGGCGGTGGCGTAAAGTTTGCGGGGCATACGGCCGGCGAGATACGCCTCACGGCCGGCAAGGACCGCGTGCTGCATGGCCTCCGCCATGAGGATGGGGTTAGCGGCAGCGGCAATCGCGGTGTTCATGAGGACGGCGTCGGCGCCCATTTCCATGGCGAGCGCCGCGTCAGACGCGGTGCCAACTCCGGCATCGACGATGAGGGGAACTTCGGTGATCTTTTCGCGCAGGATCTGCAGAGTGGCGCGGTTCTGGATACCAAGGCCGGAGCCGATGGGGGCGGCCAGCGGCATAATCGCGGCGGCGCCGGCGTCGATGAGGCGGCGGGCGAAAACGATGTCGTCGGAGGTGTAAGGCAGGACGGTAAAGCCTTCTTTCACCAGGAGGCGGGTGGCTTCCAGAGTGGCCTGGACGTCAGGGTACAGAGTCGCCTGGTCGCCGATGACTTCGATCTTCACCCAGTCAGAGAGGCCGACCTCACGGGCGAGGCGCGCGGCGCGGATGGCCTCGTCGGCGGTGTAGCAGCCGGCGGTGTTGGGCAGCAGGAAGTAGCGCTGCGGGTCGATGAAGTCGAGCAGAGAGTCCTTCGAGCGGTCGAGATTGACGCGGCGGACGGCGACGGTGACCATCTCAGCCCCGGAGGCCTCGATGGCGGCCTGAGTCTCGGGACCGTTGCGGTATTTGCCGGTGCCGACGATGAGGCGCGACTGGAAGGCTTTGCCTGCGATGACGAGGGGTTCCATGGGGAGTATTGTACGGCGGGTGCAGAGCGGCAGCGGTAGGGAATAGTCCATGTGAAAGGCCCGCTGCGGGATTGCGCGAGCGGGCCTTGATCACCGGTAGACTGTTGAGATTGACCTGAGGCGCCCCCGCTTTCGGAGTGGCCTCGGCGCTTGGGTTACGCCAGGACTTATTTCACTTGAGCCAGGAGCGGCTCTAAGCCTCAGTCACCTCACGTAGGGTCCTGCGGGTACTACTACCATCAGAATTTTTCATTGGCTGGATCATCCTCCTTTCCCGTGTACCGCTAAGTTAACCCCGGTCGGGAGGATTACGCAAGAGGGCGACTTCTGTGCAACGATGTCCGGCTCGTGTCGGACAAAAGCTACCAGCTGTGCCAGAAGCCATCGCGCTCCAGCAGATGCATTTCGACGCCGAAGAGGTCGCGGAGCTTTTCCGGGGTGAGGAGTTGCTGTTTGGCGCCGTCGGCAAAGATGCGGCCGTCGCGCATCATGATCACCCGATCGATCTCCGGGAGGATGTCGGCCAGATGATGCGTGACCATGAGGATGCCAACCCCCTGCTGGGCGACGCGGCGGAGGGCTTCGCGGAGCTCACGTTGTGCGGCGAGGTCGAGGGCGTTGGAAGGTTCATCGAGGAGGAGCATCTCCGGCTGATGGACAAGGGCGCGGGCGATCATGATGCGGCGCTGTTCGCCGGCAGACATTTGTCCGACAAGTTTGCCTTCGAGATGCGTGGCCTGCATGAGACGGAGGGCCTGGTGGGCGCGCTCACGCATTTCCGGCGTAATGTGCAGATTAGGCCAGAGGGTGGAAGCGGAGAAGAAGCCGGCGATGACGGCGTCGAGGCCGGAGGTGACCGGGGTGCGCTCGCCGGGGAGTTCGGCGGAGACGACACCGAGGTGGGCGCGGAGCTGCGAGACGTCCCATCGGGTGCGGCCAAGGACGCGCAGTTCAGTGGCGGGCGTGACAATGGGATAGCACTGGCAGGTAATGGTTTTGATGAGAGTGGACTTGCCGCAACCGTTGGGACCGAGGATGGCGACATGCTCGCCGCTGGCGATGCGGAGCGAGATGTCATGGAGGACGACGTTGTCGCCGCGCGCAACATTAACATCGTGCATGAGCAGGAATTCGGTTTGATTCGTCATGTGCGCCTGAAGGGATTATGGCAAAGCGCGGACTTGGTAGAGTGGGAAATTACGCATGAGTGGAACAACATTAATTTCTGCAGAAGCGCTGCCGCGCGGATTTCAGTTCGCGGCGGTTAAGGCTGGCATTAAGCCCAGCGGGAATCCGGACTTTGCGGTGGCGGTGGCTGACCGCACCGCCAGCGCGGCGGCGATGTTCACCGCGAACCGGGTGCAGGCGGCGCCGATCGTTGTCGGACGCCGGCATCTGGAACGCAGCGCGGGTCTGATGCGCGTGGTGGCGGTGAACGCGGGGAACGCGAACTGCGCGACGGGCGAGGCGGGGCTGAAGGCCGCCGAACAGGTGTGCGCGGCGGCGGCGAAGACGTTTGGGTGCGAAGGGCACGAGGTCTTCCCTTCCTCGACGGGGATCATCGGGGTGCCGCTGCCGGCGGGGAAACTGGTGGCCGCGCTGCCCGAGGTGAAGAAGGCGCTGGCGTCGAACGCCGAGGGATTCGCGGCATTCGCGCACGCGATCCTGACGACGGATACGCGGGCCAAGGTGGCGCATGCGACGGTGCAGGCCGGCGACAAGACGGTGCGGATTGCGGGCGTGTGCAAGGGCGCGGGGATGATCCATCCGCAGCTGGTGCCGGCAAGCGCGACAGGCGCTTCTCCGCTGCACGCAACGCTGCTGGCTTATCTGTTCACCGATGCGGCGGTGCATCCGACGGCGCTGGAGCGCTATCTGCGGGGCGCGGTGGAGGCGAGCTTCAACCGCATCTCGATCGATGGAGACACCTCGACCAACGATACGGTGCTGCTGATGGCCTCGGGCGCAGCGGGGGCGGATGTGTGGGCGGAGGATGCGGATTTTGCGCGGGCGCTGACGGCGGTTTGCACATCGCTGGCGAAGCAGATCGTATCCGACGGCGAAGGCGTGACGCATGTGGTGGAGTTGCAGATTGAAGGCGCAGCGTCGGAC
>JBAUZR010000522.1:0-2517 GCA_049585375.1 Acidobacteriaceae bacterium | reverse complement strand
AGGTGGACGAGTTCAACAAGTCGGTTCACGGACTGGAAAAGCAGGACCTGAGCGAACTGGTCACTCTGCAGGCGCAGCAGCTGAGCGCCAAGAAATAGCCGGCCAAATCAAGCCGGTTGCCTGATTTCGACGGAAAGCCGCCTCCGGGCGGTTTTTCTGTTTTCATCCTGGATACACAACCCGCAAGATGTTCGTCGTATCAGACCCAAAGAGCGCAAAATCAGAGACAGGAGCCAACGATGAGCACGTGGAAATTTTGGGCAGCCTTTGGAGTCGGAGTCGCGGCCGGAGCGGCTCTCGCCCTCATCTATGCGCCGCAGACCGGCGCTCGCACGCGGCGTCAGCTTCGCCGCGGATTCAACGAAGCCAGCGAGTATCTCAGCGATACGGCCAGCAACCTGAGCGACACCGCCAACAAGTACATCAAGCGCGGCAAAGACACGATGAGCGATGTTGTGGACTCCGCGCAGAATGTGGTGAGCGCGGCGAAAAAGGTCACCTCTTTCAGCTAGGCCTTTCGATTCGCAGGTTTGCGGCGGTCGGGGCTTCTCGTCCGGGGCGGGAGGGCTGCGGGGTTTGTGCATAAACGGTCCCAAACAAACATTCAGAATCTGCCCCCACTCCGCGCAAAATCTGAAAAAATATCTGCATGACCACCACCGCTACCGAAGTCTTCTCTGATCGCATCGGCCGCATTGAGATTTCCGCCACCATGGCCGTCACCGCGGAGGCCGCCAAGCTCCGCGCGCAGGGAGCGAAGCTCGTCGACTTCGGAGCCGGCGAGCCTCACTTCGCCACACCGCAACACATCAAAGACGCGGCCATCGCCGCCATCCAGGCCAATTTCACGCGCTACACGGTGGTTTCGGGCATCCCCGAGCTGCGCCAGGCGATCGTGGAGCGGCACGCCGCCGACTTCGGGTCCAGCTATGCGCCTGATGAAGCGATCTTCACTACCGGCGGCAAACTCGCCCTCTTTAACGCCATTCAGGCGCTGGTGGATCACGGCGATGAAGTCATCCTGCCGGCTCCCTACTGGGTTTCGTTCAAGGACATCGTGCAGTATGCGGGCGGCAAGGTCGTTTATCTCGAAACGCAGGAAGCGGAGAATTTTCGCCTGACTGCCGATGCCATTGAAGCGGCGATCACTCCGAAGACGAAGGCCATCATTCTGAACTCGCCTTCGAACCCTTCCGGGGCGGTGGTTTCGCCGGCGGATCTGGAGCGGATCGTTCGGCTGGCGCATGAGCGGGGCATCTGGCTGCTGCTCGACGAGTGCTACGTCTATCTGCAGTACACCGGGGCGCTGGTGAGCGGCGGGTCGTTCACCGACTGCAAGGACCACATCGTGGTGCTGGGCTCGCTTTCGAAGACCTATGCCATGACCGGCTGGCGCGCCGGCTTCGCGCTGGCGCCGAAGCCGGTCATTGCCGCCATGACCAAGCTGCAGAGCCAGTCCACGTCGAGCCCCACCGCGTTCATCCAGAAAGCCGCCATCGCCGCGCTGCGCGAATCGCAGGACTGCGTCGCCGAGATGCGCGCGGACTACCTGAAGCTCCGCGACAGGATCCTTGGCCGCCTCGCCGAAATCCCCGGCATCACCTGCACGAAGCCGGAGGGCGCCTTCTACGTGTATCCGAATGTCGCGCAGTACCTGGGCAAGTCCGGCGTGCCGTCGGCGATGGAGCTCTCGAAGCGGCTGCTGCACGAAGCCCACGTAGTCACCGTGCCCGGCGAAGCGTTCGGGACCAACGAACATATCCGCCTCAGCTATGCCACCTCGCATGCCGATGTGGACGAAGGGCTGACGCGGATGAAGGACTTTTTCGCGAAGCTATGAAAAACAATCCAGGGTTGAGCCGGTTGGCCCGATGTTGGGTCGGGGCTCTCATTCTTATCCCGGCTGCGTGTGCTGGTCTCATCCTCTGGTTTGGATATCAGGCTGCTCACAGCAGCAGCTTCGATCCAGCGGAGGTGCCCGGAGTAGGGTTTTTCTGGCTGTACTTCTTCGCGCCCATTTGCGGCTTCTGCTTGTTGCTCATCGCCATCATCGCCTGGCGCGACCTGCGAAAGACCGATGAACCGGTGGTTCTTCACCTGCCACCGCGCGACTGACCTCTATCTTGAAGGCAGGCACCGTGCAGAATCGGACCGTCCATCAACCCTCAGGCGTCCAGCCTCAGAATGAGCAGCGTCATGTCGTCGTGTTGCGGAGCCCCCGCCGTAAATGCATCCGCCGCTGCAAACACCGACCGCAGCACCGCGTCCGCCGGCTGATCGCGCACCTGCAGCGCCGCCTCGATCATTCGCTCTTCGCCCCACTCTTCGTCGGCGTTGGTCATCGCCTCGCTGATGCCGTCTGTGTACAACACCAGCAAATCTCCCGGCTCCAGGGTCAGCGACTGCTCAGTGTAGGGCGCAAAGGGCAGCAGGCCCACGACAGGGCCGTCCGCCTCCAGACGAATCACCCTCCCACCCCGCAACAGCACGGGCGGGTTATGCCCTGCATTCACGCAG
>JBAUZR010000521.1:0-4156 GCA_049585375.1 Acidobacteriaceae bacterium | reverse complement strand
GCCGCCTCCCTCTCCTCCCTGAGAGACGTCTGGTCAATTGAGAGCAGGCAGCCCTTCAAACAAACGCTCAGATGAACCCACCCGAATGTGACCGGAGATCTATTTTTGAGGTCGAGAGTGCAGCGGTCGCCACAGATTGTGGGAACAGGTCGATGGCCAGGAATGACGAGAGTCTGCAATCGCCTCCGGGGATGGCGTCGTTAACACGATGCCTCCTGTCCACCTTCGAAGGATCATTACGAGACCTATATCCACACATTCCTGCCGTGTTCCTTATAAATTGGGGCGCATCTCTTGTCGACCGCGCTGTCCTGTCCAGATGCCCAAATAGTTTTGTCGAGAAGTGTTGAGGAAACGCTACTAGTGCGCTGTGAGCGGGTTACGAATCAGTAAATGGGGGTTGTGTGGGTTACAGATTAAGGACAAGTGTATTCGTTGTGGCAGCAATTATGTGTCTTACTGTGGTGAGTTGCAGCAGTACGACTTCGGTGGACATATTTCCCCCTCCTCAACAATGGGCATGGATGAGGGGAGCAAACGGAACGAACCAATCCGGTGCGTACGGGAGTGAGGGGAAAACTACTGCGGGCAACGGGCCGGGATCGCGACAGGGCGCCGTTTCCTGGACAGATCCGGCGGGAAATCTGTGGCTTTTCGGTGGAATCGGCGTCGACTCAACGGGCACACAGGGAGAGTTGAACGACCTTTGGGTATACAGCCAGGGACAGTGGACCTGGATGAGCGGGGCAAACGTCGCTAATCAGCCGGGTACATACGGCACGGAGGGGACGGCGGCCGCCGCCAACGTGCCCGGAGCGCGCAGCGGCGCTGTCAGTTGGACGGATGCGGCCGGGAATCTTTGGCTGTTTGGTGGAACCGGCATCGACTCAACTGGCACGCAGGGAGAGCTGAACGATCTTTGGGTATACAGCCACGGGCAATGGGCCTGGATGAGCGGAGCGAATGTTGCCAATCGACCTGGTACGTATGGGACCGAGGGGACAGCGGTTGCCACCAATGTGCCTGGAGCGCGTACCGGCGCCGTCAGCTGGACGAATGCGGCTGGAAATCTTTGGCTCTTCGGCGGAACCGGCGTCGACTCGACGGGGACGCAGGGAGAGTTGAATGACCTTTGGGTTTACAGCCGGGGGCAATGGACCTGGGTGAGCGGGGCCAATGCTGCCAACCAACCCGCTACCTACGGGACCGAAGGGACGGCAGCTACCGCGAATGTGCCTGGAGCGCGTAGCGGCGCTGTCAGCTGGACCGATCCAGCGGGGAATTTGTGGCTCTTTGGCGGGAGCGGTGTTGCCTCGGATTCAGCGAGCGGTTTCCTCAACGACCTGTGGGTGTATCGCAGAGGCGAATGGACATGGATGAGCGGATCCAATGAGGTCAACCAGACCGGTACCTACGGGTCCGAGGGAACGGCCGCTGCCAGCAACGTACCCGCAGCGCGACAGGACGCGATCTCGTGGACAGATGCTGCAGGACAACTGTGGCTCTTCGGCGGAATGGACGCTGACGACAATGGCACTCCGACCAGCTTGCTCAACGACCTCTGGGTATACAGCCAGGGGCAGTGGATCTGGGTAGGCGGGGCGAATACTGCCAATCAACTCGGAACGTATGGCACCCAGGGCACACCGGCTGCCGCTAACGTGCCTGGTGCGCGCACTGGTGCCGTAAGTTGGACCGATCCGGCGGGAAACTTGTGGCTCTTTGGCGGAACCGGTCTTGCTTCAAGTGCAAACAGTGGCTTGCTGAACGACCAGTGGGTATACAAGCCATGACAACGGGCAAGAGAGGAGACGTGGCTGCCGCGCAGTGTCAACAAAACAGAAAGATTGCATAGGACGCATTGATTACTGGGATCCACGGACTCTTACGCCATCGATGATGCCGAAGCGTCATGTAATTCCTGATCCGGGGATGGCGTCCTGATGGGAAGAGTGATCGTAACCTGTAGCCCGCCACTCTCGCGATTGCGCGCAGTAATCGTCCCTTCGTGCAGTCGTACTGCCTCGCTGGCAATGGCGAGGCCGAGGCCGGTGCCCCCGGTTTCGATCTCCCGTCCCGGTGAAGTGCGGAAGAATGGCTGGAAGATGTCTACCAGCATCGACTCCGGCACTCCGGGGCCCGAATCCAGAACATCGATGATCACCTTGCAGTGCTCATCATCGATTCTGCAATTCAGGCAGATTTCAGATCCCTGCTGCGTATAGCGAATTGCATTGCGAAGAACATTGTCGACGGCGCGCTGCAGGAGATGCGGGTAGGCCAGCAGGATGGCGTCTTGCCGCGTGCCGGCGACGACACAATTGGCGTGCGCAGCCTCGACATTCGCGTCTTCAATGGCGTTTTCGCACAGCGACCGCAGCGAGACGCGCGTCAGAGTCTCGGCGGGAAGTCGGTTGCTCTCCAGTCCTGCTAACAGTAACAATTGCTGGACTAACTTGCTGAGCTTGTCCGTCTCGCGTTCGATCCGTTCCAGTTCTGGAGTATTTTCCCGGGCGAACTGCCTCCGCAGCAACGCCAGAGCCAGATGTAACCGCGTGAGCGGTGCGCCAAGTTCATGAGAGACGTCTGCAACAAATCGCCGCTGTGCCGACATGAGGCGCTCAATCTGACCGGCCATGATGTCGAAGTCACGAGCCAAATCGCCCAACTCGTCCCGGCGACGAACCCTGTGCGGCGAAGAACGGGCACCTAAATTGCCGGCGGCGAGGCGCTGTGCGGTGGCTCGCAAGCGAGTGATGGGGCGGGTGATATAGAGCGACAAAGCAATACATATCAGGGCCGCGGGAAACATGGCGAGAGTAATGTTGACCCAGAACCGCGTCTTGAGCAGTCGCGCTCCCGGTTCAAAGAGCGTGATAACTGCCGCATAGTGTTTGCCGCTGGGGCCCTGAAGTGGGCAGACATAAAGCATGCGAAGCCCCAGGATGCGTTGAAGCCCCTCATGTTCCTGCTCGATCGCCTCGCGAGCCAGATATCCGTACGGCGCCGGCGGCGTTCCATCGCCGGCAACAACATTTCCCTCCCTATCGAATAGAAAGACCTGGCTTGGTAGTAAGTCCGCGCGGTTCTTCAAAGCAAGCGCGAGCGCGGCTCGTCCCTGCCCTTCATACCTGTTCAAAAGATCGGTGAGCTCAGACCTCGTGGCATCAGGCTCAAAGCCGAGACCGTGATCCATCCGAAGGTTAAGGGGCACCAGGTCTGCGGCGGTCGTCACAAGCACGATCATCAGAATGCTGGCGATCCAGAAACTAAGAAAAATCTTCACTGAGAGCTTCATCAGCTTTTTCCCTGAGGCCCGGAAAGAGTGTGACGCAGGTATATATAGCCGGTGTTGCGGACTGAACGTAGACGCTCGCGTCCGTTCTGGAAGGGCCCCAGCTTTCTGCGAAGGGAGCTGATGAGATTATCGATGCCACGATCGCCGCCATACGGCGCCCGACCGAGGGCGACGCGAGAGAGATGTTCCCTGGTCACGACCTGACCGGCAGAGGAAACCAGAGTGCGCAGCGCATCGAATTCAGCGGCCGTGCAATCGATGAATTGTCCGCTGCGTTCCACCGTGCGTGCTCCGGCGTCGAGAATCAGATCGTCGACCGCAAGAAAAGAATTGCTTAGGCGCGGGGGCTGAACGCGTCGGAGAACGGTGCGCATCCTGGCGAGCAGTTCAATGGGCGTGAACGGTTTGGGTATGTAGTCGTCGGCGCCTGCTTCGAGGCCGCTCACGCGATCCATCACCGACGACCGGGTGGTGAGCATGATGACCGGGATGCGGCATTTCTGTCGCAGCTCCTTCAACACAGCAAATCCGTCCTGATCTGGGAGCATGACATCGAGAATGATCAGAACCAACCCTCCCTCTGCTGCACGCTCCAGGCCCGCATTCGCCGTATACGCCGAATGAACAATATAGCCCTCGGGGTTGAGGTATTCAGTCAGCATTTCAGCCATGGCTCGATCGTCATCGATCAGCAGAACATGCCGCTGCGTCGATTCGAATGACCCTGTCGAAGCGGAGAGCTGACCGGAGGAAGGCGTCATGAGGGCACATTATTCAGCGTGCGTCTTGTTCTATTTTTCGTCAACCGCCGGGCACCCCGACGTCGACGACCACGAGAAGCAAACGAAGCCACAGAGC
>JBAUZR010000520.1:0-15895 GCA_049585375.1 Acidobacteriaceae bacterium | reverse complement strand
GAGTGACGCCGTCATCGGCGGTGACGACAAGGAGGGTTGCAGGCTGGTACTTTTCGATGATGTTTTCGAGGCCACGGAGGGCGGTGAGGACGCCGTAGCCGATGAGGGCCGCGGCCGATCCCAGAGTGATCTGGCCACCGCCGAGGCAGAGGCCGACGGCGGTGGCGAACCAGAGAGTGGCAGCGGTGGTGATGCCGAGGACGATGTCGCCGCGTCGGACGATGGCGCCGGCGCCGATGAAGCCAACGCCCGTGAGAATGCCGAGGGGGAGGCGCATTACATCCATCACAGAAAAGGAGCTGAAATTTTTACCGCTGGTGGGGAGGAGGAGGTCCATCTGAATCATGGCCACGGAGGCGGCGAGGGTAACCAGCAGAACCGTGCGCAGACCTGCGGGGTGGCCGTTGCGGCTGCGAATCGGCTTGCCCGCTGGAGGGCGCTTGCCAGATCCGGGATTGGCGGGTATCCTTGGCCTGCCGAGTGGAACTGGGTGCGAGTTCGGTGCCTGCGGCGATCCCGGGGCGATGAGCGCCGTTCCCGGAGTCACAAATGTGAACACGGGTGCGATAACGCAGTTCCCGGATACGTATACGGTTTGTGGCGACTTCATCTGCGATCCCAGCGGGCACCAAGTTGCGGTTGTTCCTCGTGCGGGACACATCAACGAAGAGTCCACTATCCCCATGCTGGCGGGTGGTGCAGCGTATGCCGCCGCTGATATCGGAACAGTTGAAGCTGGTCAACTGTTCGGAACGCGCTTCGGCGGGAATACGCCATTGTTTAACAGTGGCGAAAATCTACGGATAGGGTGGAGCTATATTCAATCGACGGGCCAGTACGTGTTTAGAATCGGTGGCGCGTGGGTGGCCGCAATCAAATCCAACCCTCACATCAATCTTTGGCCGCCCTCATGGTGGTTCAGATGACGTTTCTCTCTCAAATGAGATTGAGATACTAATAATGAAACGACTCTTATCCGCATCGGAAGCGGCTGACCTAATAGAGCGATTTCTCCTTAGCAAGCAACGGTATCCACAGGAATGGAACGATTTCGTTGAGGCCGTAAAAGTGGAACCGAGCGTGGAGCCGTATCGCAGGAGATGCTATGAGCTGGACCCCCTTGTCAACAGGCCGGGCGGTCCGGACCAACAAGCACTGGCGGAATTGAAAATGTTGGTAGCGACTCTACGGAATCGGGCCTGAGAATAAGCGTGCGAGTTCGGTGCCTGCGGCAGTATCGGTGATAGTGTGCTCAACCAGCAGCAGATCAAAGAGAATACAACGCTGCAACGAAAGATCGCCGCGTTAGAGCAGGCTGGACTGGAAGTCGGAGCACTTGAGACGCGGCTCTCGCCGTTTCACAAAGGCCAGATTACGTTGCGCGATCAGCACTGGTTCTGCTCGCAGCATGTGACTCTGGACCAGGGGAGCGGTACCAATGGAGCGCCGGTGACAGGAGAGTCTCATTACGATCTCTTTAATCCCTGGAAGCTTCCGATCCTGACGACGCTCATGCATACCGAATACGACCTCATCCCGGATAAGATGGGTGAACGCTTTCCCTGGTTCCCGACGCCAGCGAATATCTGCAGTTGGTGAGCCTGATAAGGACTGACACATGAAGGCGCTAGCTCTGCTCCTCTTTACCGGTAGCGTGCTGACATTTATTGGGTTTGTTGTACTCGCGTCCGTGGGTTTTGCCCGAGGTGTCAATTATCCGTTTCCGCCATGGTTCCGAAATGCGGATGATCTCTTCTTCTATCTCGCCATATGCTTCGCACTGCTGGCCGTAGTGTTGTTCTTCATTGCACGAAACCACAGAAAGCTGGTGTTTATTTCGGGGTCGATTTCCGCTGGGACAGTGATGCTTATCGCGTTCCTCACGACTCGTGGTTGACAGTGCGCGGTCGCCTTGAGCCGGGCAATTGGCATGAGCGTCGTCGTCAGTGAAACGACAAGGTGGTGCTGCAGGGGCAGAAGACCAAGGACGCGCCGCCTACGGCGTCGGCAGCAGGGTGGTCGCGGTAGGGATACGGATTTCTCCGTACCCCCCGCACAGATCCGGACAGGCGGATTTCCCGCATCCGGCTCTTGCCTCAGGTAGTGACGCGCAGACGGCGCGAGGGATAAGGATGGCAGATATGGGCCGGAGGAAGCCATCGGCGGATGAGCCGTTGCATACGCTCCCACTGGACTCGCCCCTTCTGGCTCCGCCGTTCGAGCGCGTGATGCCAGAGGTGACTGACCGTGAAGCGGAAGTGAGCCAGTGCGTACCGGTTGCCCGGTACTCCGAAGTATCGGATATGCCCACTCACAACGGACTTCAACCACTTGCCGACCTCAGGAACAGGGTCATGCATACGCCGCCGCAACTCGATCTTGACCCGTTGCAACGTCGCCTGCATGCGCTTGCGAATCGTCTGCCGAAGCACCATGAATCTTCCCTTCTTCGTCTTCCCGCAGATGTGCTTGAAGCCGAGGAAGTCGAAGGTCTCTGGCTTGCCCAGACCAGCACGCTTCCGGTTGGCCGCCGCATGGCGTCCGAACTCGATCAGCCGCGTCTTTTCCGGGTGCAGCTCCAGTTGGAACTTCTGCATTCTTTCCTTCAGTTCCGCCCAGAACCTTTCGGCATCGTCTTTGAACTCGAACCCAACCAGGGCGTCATCGGCGTAACGCACCACGATCACGTCGCCGTGCGCACGCTTCTTACGCCATGCCTGAACCCAGAGATCGAAGACGTAGTGGAGGTAGATATTCGCCAAGAGCGGCGATGCACTGCCACCCTGCGGCGAGCCTGCCTCCGCGAACGTTCGCACTCCCTTTTCCAACACGCCCGCGTTCAGCCATTTCTGGATGAGCCGCACAGCGCGCCGGTCCGCTATCCGATGCTGGAGAAACCGGACCAGCCACTCATGCGACAGCCTGTCGAAAAAGCTGCGCACGTCCAGATCCAGCACCCAGTTCACACGCCGCTCATGGAGTCCACACCACAAGGCATCCAGCGCTTTATGCTGGCTGCGTCCGGGCCGGAACCCATAAGAGAAGCCGAGGAAGTCGGTTTCGTAGATGGCGCTGAGCACCTCCACCGTCGCTCTTTGGACGAGCTTGTCCTCAAGCGCCGTGACGCCGAGCGGTCGCTGCCGCCCGTCCGCCTTGGGGATGTACACCCTACGCACCGGCTTGGCCCGGTACGCTCCGCGCTTCAGCCTATGGGAGAGGTTCTGGAGATTATCCTCAAGTGCCTCGCCGTAGTGCCGCCACGTCTCACCGTCCACACCGGCTGCCGCGTGCCTCTTCAACTGCGAATAGGCAAACCGCAGGGTGTCGATCCGGTAAATGTGATGCATCAGAGCAGTGAACTTTGCATCCTAGTTCGATTTTGCCGTTTGTCGTATCTGCGCCAGCTCACTGGGCGCGACTACCCGGCTCTGAGTCCGGATCGCGTTTTGCTGGCCCAGATTCCCCTTGGCCAGACCCCTTCCCTCCATCTCCTCCGCCACCGTTGTTTTGGCTTTGTTCGGAGACTTCTTCGGTACTATGGGTCTGTCCGACTTCCCGTGTTCGTTCATCATCGGATTCCGTCCTTGGACTTCCCGATGCGTCCCAAGAGCACTGGCTGCTCTCGGGTGAACCCGGGATCTCCCAACTTCCGTGCAAAATGTGTCCCTACGTGCCAGGGTCACAGACCGCGCAGGACCCCGGTGAAGCTCGCATTTACGCTCCACCGAATGTTGCCTTCCGCGTCGTGTCAGGGCGTCGGCGTCCTGAAGTTCGGGGTATTTCGCGGTTCAATAACCTGGCCCATAGTTCCTCCTGTCAACGCTTCGTATCCGGCCTCGCGACCGTGCCCGCATGACTCGGAGCCGGTGTGGCTTGCTGGGCCCTCACCGTACGACTCTTTCATTCGCTACATCTTGCCGGCTTGTACGGTGCAATCAGCATCGCGTTCCTTGAAGGTGGTTGCTACTGCTCTCAAAGAACACGGTGCTTACGCACCGGATGTTGGCGCTGCGACACGTCACCCCGGCTCGGGTGCTGCAAGGTTGCTGGAGGTTCCTGCGGCGGGAACCTATTGAGAGTGCAGCGGTTGACCGCAAATCAGTCTGCTCGCGGTTACTGTGGGAGTAACCTGCGGCTGTCGGTCGGGGAACCCGTTGAAATCACAGGGCAACAGCCTGGTACCGGCATCCCGGCGCGCTCCCGCGCGTGTAGCCTCCGCTACGCCGTCCGTAAAGGCTCTCCGCTTCGCTCCGACCGCTGCGCGGCGTGCTGCGCACGGCCTTGACTGACGGCTCCGCTGCGGCTGTCTTGCAGCTATGAGAAAAATGTCCTTTTCTCATGTTCCACATGACCAGAACCACGGTTCCCGGCTCGGTACTGAACGTCAATCGAACGCAGCTCGCACGGTGTCCGGCGCTGTTCGAGCCGGGTCCGGCCAGCGTTCGAGAGCCGTTCAGCGGTAGGCTTCGCGGCGGTGTTTGACAGCCGTGACGCAGAGGGTCTGGCCGTCGTCATGGAAGCGGAGCCGGTAGTCGCCGACGCGCAGCCGGAACTCGGCAGGCTCGATGTCCTGAAGACGCTTTACGTCGCCCTCGCCGGTAGTGGCGAAGTGGGCGAGGGCGCGCAGAATGCGCAGGGCAGTAGGCTGGTCGATGGCGCGGAGCTGGGCCTTGGCCTGGTCCCGCCAGGCGATGTTCTTGCGGCCCATGTTCACTGTCCGGGGTGGTGCGGTTCAGGGTCGAGCGGGGTCTGTCCCATGCGCTCGAAATCCTCGGCGGTGAGGCCGAACTCGGCCAGAACTTCTTCGTTGGAAACAACCTCTCCGCGTGCGGCGGCGGCGCGGGCCTCGGCGATGTCGCGGGCCTCTTCGTCGCTCACCGGCTCGTCATCGAGGGGAGCGTTCGCCAGGGCGACGGAGACCGGATCGAGCATGGCCTTGAATAGGCCGACGGCGGCGATGACCTGTCCCGTGGACAGGCGTTCGATCAGTTCGTGGGCCTCTTGCTTCGGGTTGGCGACAGTTGCCATCGGAACCACTATATATATCGTGCGCTACTGCGCTAGCGGGGTCAATGGTTGGCGCGTGGACGGATAGGCAAAATCTCTGAAATCGGGTTACTCTGGTAGCAACCTATGGTTGCTGAAGGGGTAACCTGATGACTCCCCTCCCTTTAGCAAGAAAGCGGCTTGGCACGGCCCCGTGCCCTGTACGTTGCGGCGCGCAGTCGGTGTGCGGCCTGAATCCCGGTTCCAATTCCCAACCCAATCTATCCGGCGGTGCGCGATGAAGGCCCCACTGCGCACGAAGTCCATCGGCACGAAGGTGAGCGAGGAGGAGTTCGCGGCGCTGGAGGAGTGCGCGCGTCAGGCCGACATGACGCTCTCGGAATGGGTGCGGGCGGTGTTGCTGGCCGCGCCCGGGGTGGAGCTTCCCGACGACGACGCGGCGCTGGCCGGACGGGTGACGCTGGCCGAGGTGCTGGCGTTGCGGACGCTGTTCCTGAATCTTCAGTTCCGGCAGGCGCAGGGTCCGCTGACCGAGGCCGAGATGCGCGGGCTGATCGAGCGGGCCGACGCGGTAAAGGGCGAGCGGGCGCGGGAGCGAATCGAGGCGGCGCGGAGTCAGGCGAGAAAGCAGGACGGGGTCCGGGCTGAAAAACCGGAGGCTGAGGAGCCACAGGCGGAGGAGGTCTGAAGATGGCGGAGTGGGGCAGGAAGCAGTACGCAAAACCGTGGCCGAGCCGGACGCACGTCTGGACGTGGGCAGCGTTTTTCCTTAGCTGCCTGTTTTTCGTGCTCATGGTCTGGCTGGACGGGCGGGTCAACTGGACAGCGGCGGAGCGCCTGTACCTGTCGGACTATCTCAGGAGCGGCGCGCGGGAGAAGCTGCCGGGAGCCAAAGGGCGATACACGCTGCTCGAAGGGGTGACAGCCAGGGGCGAGCAAGTGCTTGTGACCGGCAACGAAGTCGCTGCGGTGAAGGGCCCAGACGGGCGCTACGGTTACGTGCTGACCGACCAGGGAATCCGGGATGGATTGCGAAGGCTGGAGTGGACGACCGGGGTGTTCAACGACCGTGGCCTGCACGGACTGATGGGGAGCTACGTCTACCAGAACCAAACGCTGTGGGATTTCGCCGAGCGGCCCACGTACTGGACGGCGGCGTTCTTCGTGCTGCTGCTGTTCATCGCTGTGCCGAAGGACCGGGCGCGGCAGATGGTCTGGAAGTTCGGGCGGCGGCTGCGGGGACCGGAGCTGGTCACGACGACAGAGTTCAACGAGAAGCTGGGCCGCAAGCGATGGTGGAGGACTTACTACCCGGACGGAATCGCGCTCGTCAATCTTGAACGTACATGGTACGACAGCCTGCTCAGACGAGACCGTGGCCGCTGGGTGCACATCCCGAAGGAGCGCGAGGCGATGCACTTCCTGACTGTAGGCGACAGCGGCGCGGGCAAGAGCGCAGCCATCCGGCAGGTGCTCTCGCAGATATGGGAACGCGGAGAGACGGCCATCGTGTACGATCCGGCGCTCGAATACCTGCCGCAGTTCTACCGGGAATCGCGCGGTGATGTGATCCTGAATCCACTGGACGCGCGCTGCCCATTTTGGATGCCCAGCGACGAAGCGCCGCACGAGGCCGAGGCGCTGACAGTAGCGGCCTCGCTATTCCCGGAGCGCGGCTGGGAGAACCGCTTTTTCGTGGACGCGCCGAGGAAAATCTTCGCGCATCTTGTGAACCTGAAACCGACGCCGGAGCAGTTGACGTACTGGATGTGCCACGAGCAGGAGATCGACGCGCGCGTGCAGGGCACGGAAATGTGGGCCATGATCCACTCGACGGCACCGAACCAGAGGTCAGGGGTGCTGGGTTCGCTCAATATGGTTGCCGATGCTTTCAGGTTGCTGCCAGCGGAGCGCGAAACAAAGCGCCGGTGGAGCGCGCATCAGTGGAGCCAGGAGCGGCGCGGGTGGCTCTTCCTTACGTCGAAGCCGACTGTGAGGGAGCGCCTGCAGCCGCTGCTGAGCCTGTGGCTGGACCTGTTGGTGCTGCGGCTGATGAATGAGGGCGGGAGCGGCGCACGGAAGACGTGGTTCGTGCTGGACGAGGTCGCAACGCTGCAACGCCTTCCCCAGTTGACGACGGCGATCACGGAGAGCCGAAAATCGAACTGCCCGATGGTCCTCGGCTTTCAGGGTAAGGCGCAAGTGGAGACGCTATACGGTCACGTCGCCGAGGCGATGCTGTCGCAGCCCGCGACGAAGATATTCTTCAAGACGAGCGAGCCGCACGCTTCGGAGTGGATCTCGAAATCCATCGGCGAAGTGGAGGTTGAGCGATTCCGGGAGAGCCGGACGCGGGGCGTGTTCCCGCAGCACCGGGAGAACGAGCAGCGGGAGATCACGCGCGAGCCGCTGGTCATGGCGTCGGAGATCGGCGGGCTTGAGCCGCTGCACGGCTACTTGAAGCATGGCAACCTGGTAGTTCGGATGCGGATGCCGTATCTGAAGCTGGACGAACCCGCAGAGAAATTCATCGAACGGAAGATGACGCCGCCGGCAACGGTCACGCCGACGGCGATGCCGGCGAGAGAACCGGAACCGGCGCAAGCCATCGTTGCGCAAGCGGCAGCACGGAAGCCGGTACGCTCCGTCCAAAAGAAACAGGAGCAAGAGCAGCGGCCCGCAGCGGTGAACGAGCAGACGCCGTTCTTCGAGTGAAGCCATGATTACGCTGTCGAAACCCATCAGCTCCGGCCAGGCGCAGGCGTACCACCGGGAAGAGTTCGCTAATGCCAGGGAGAACTACTACACGGAAGGCGAACGTGTGCGGGGTGAATGGCAAGGGCAGCTTGCAGCGCGTTGGGGTTTGCAGGGTGAGGTTCAGGAGCAACAGTTCGCGCGGCTGGCCGAGGGCCAGCACCCGGAGACGGGCGAGCAGTTAGTACGCCATCAGACGGCGCGGGAATACGTGAACGCCCAGGGCGAGACCGTGCGCACGATGGAGCACCGGGCCGGATGGGACGCGACGTTCAGCGCGCCGAAAAGTGTATCTCTGACCGCATTGGTTGGCGGCGACGACCGCGTGAGAGAAGCCCACAGAGAGAGCGTGCGCACGGCGCTCGATGAGATGGAGAAGTACGCGCAGGCGAGGATGGGCGGCAACGTCCCGGCGCAGACGACTGGCCAGTGGGCTGTCGCCAAGTTCGAGCATGACAGCAGCAGGCCGGTCGATGGCTATGCCGCGCCGCAGTTGCACACGCACGCAGTGATCTTCAATATGACCGAAACGGCAGACGGCCAGACGCGGGCGTTACAGCCGCAGGAGCTTTACAAGACGCAGCAGTACGCGACTGCGGTGTATCGCTCGGAACTGGCGGCGCGGTTGCAGGAGCTTCGTTACGAAATCGAACGCGGCGCGCACGGGCAACCGGAGATCAAGGGTTACACGCGCGAGTATTTGGAGGCGTCAAGTCCGAGGCGGCAGCAAATCGAAGAGCATATGGAAAAGGCAGGAGTGCGCGGGGCTGGCGCCGCGCAGATTGCGGCGCATCAGACGCGCGATGCCAAGCAGCCGTTATCGCATGAAGATGTGCGAGCGCAGCATCAGCGACTCGCAGCCGAACACGGCCACCAGCCGCAGCACGTTGTCAAAGAGGCGGCGCAGCGGCCCGGTGTGGATCTGAAGCCGGAGCAGGCGGGAGTTGCCGCGCACGAGGGCGTGAGCTATGCGCGCGAGCGCGGCATGGAGCGCGAGGCCGTAGCCGATGAAAGAACGCTGATGCGCGATGCCCTCAAGCACACGATGGGCGAGGCGCGGTTGCCGGAGCTTCGCGCCGAGTTCGAGCGGCGTGTACAGTCGCGTGGGCTGATCGAAGTGGAGCGCAGGCCAGGTCTCGCAGGCCGCGCGTTCACGACAGGCGAAATGCAGGGTTTCGAGCGCGAGCTAATCGAGCGGATGAAGCTGGGCCAGGGCACGCGCGAGGTATTGGCAGACGGTCAGGTACGGCAGCAGACGATGGAGCAGCATCCGCACTTGAGCTTGGGCCAGCGGAACGCGGTCGAGGATGTGCTGACGAGCCGAGACCGCATGATGGCGCTTGAAGGCGTCGCCGGGGGCGGAAAAACGACTTCCTTAGCCGCTGTCCGTGAGGGGGCCGAGCGTGCGGGCTATCAAGTGGAGGGACTCGCGCCTACATCGAGGGCCGCGCAGAAACTCGCGGAAGCGGGTATCGAGACGCAAACTTTGCAAAGGCATCTTGCACGGGGTGAGCAGCAAGACGACGGACAGAAACGGCTTTACGTGGTCGATGAATCGAGCATGGCGAGCACGAAGCAGTTACACACGTTCGTTGAGCGGCTGAAAGAGAACGACCGCGTGCTGTTCGTGGGCGACGTGCGCCAGCATGAGGCGGTCGAAGCAGGACGGCCCTATGCGCAGTTGCAGGAAGCGGGAATGCGCACAGCCAGACTGGATGAAATCATTCGGCAGAAAGACCCGGCTCTGAAAGAGGCCGTGGAGCAGCTTGCGCGCGGCGAAGTGCGCGAGGCCGTCGGCAATCTTAACAGCCAGGGCCGCGTGCATGAGATCGGCGACCGGCAGGAACGCATCAGCGAAATCGCCCGCGAGTATGTGCGCTCGCCGGAGCGGACCTTGGTTGTGTCGCCGGACAATGCTTCACGTCGCGAGATCAACGAGGCCATCCATCGCACGATGCAGAGCGAGGGAAAAGTCTCGACCGATGAGCAGCGCGTACACGTGCTCTACGCGCGGCAGGACGTGACCGGCGCGGACCGGCGGCACGCGCAGAACTACGAGCGCGGCGACGTACTGCGCTACTCGAAAGGCTCGAAGCCGCTGGGGATCAAGCCGGGAGAATACGCGCGAGTGTCGCACGTAGACCGCGAAAGCAACACGCTCACAGTGAAGAGGCACGGCGGCGAAGAGCTGAGCTACGATCCGCGCCGTTTGCAGGGCGTGACGCTCTATCGTGACGGCGAGCGTAAGTTCGCGCAGGGCGACCGCGTACAACTCACGGCCCCGTACCATGAACAGAAACTCGCTAACCGCGAACTGGCGACCATCGAGCGGATCGAAGGCGACGGGAATCTGAAACTCCGCACCGACTCGGGGCGCGAGGTCGAATTCAATGCAAGGCAGCATCCGCATCTCGATTACGGCTATGCGGTGACGAGCCACAGCAGCCAGGGCCAGACCGCAGAGCGCGTGCTGATCCACGTGGACACGGAACAGGCTCCCGGCGAACTCGTCAACAGCCGCATGGCCTATGTGTCGGTGTCGCGCGCTCAGTTTGACGTGCAGATGTATACGAACGATGCGAAGGCGCTGGGATACGAACTGAGCCGCGACGTCTCGCACCCGACCGCGATCCAGCAGGAGCCAGCAGCAGAACAGAAAATCGAGCCGCAATCGGAAAGCGTACAAGTCGCGCAGGGCTTGAGCGTGGGTTGAGGTTTCTCGCTCTCACGCGCTGTTAGCAAGACTCCCCATCGTTTGGATAAACTCATGTGCAAATGAGCTTGTTTTGCCTGATCCACGGATCGACACAGAACCCGTCGGGATGGAATCTGCTTTTACCCGAATTGGAATCGCAAGGCCATCAAGTCATCTGTCCCGATCTGCCAGTGGACAAACCCGAGGCGAGCGCCACGTATTACGCGGAAGTAGTCGCAGCAGCGCTCCGAGAAACGACTGATCCGCCGATTGTCGTTGCGCACTCAGTTAGTGGCTTGTTCCTGCCACTCGTCGTCAAACAGAGGCCTGTGGCGCGCATGGTGTTTTTAGCAGCGACAATCCCACAGGTCGGCAAGAGCGCCCTCCAGCAGCTTCAGTCTGAGCCTGAGATGATTTGCCCGGAGTGGATCGGAAAGGAGCCAACGAAGGACGCACAACTGGCCATGAAGTTCCTGTTTCACGACTGTTCCCCTGATGTGGCGCAGTGGGCGCTGTCTACGCTTAGGTTGATGTATGTTCATCGAGCTCTGACCGAAATCTGCCCGTTGGATATCTGGCCAGATGTGCCATCATCGTACGTCCTCTGCCGAGCAGATCGGACGCTGAACCCGAACTGGTGGCGGGTAGCCTGTCGCGAGCGACTGAGTTCCGATCCCATTGAGGTAGATTCCGGCCACTGTCCACACATCTCGCGACCGGCGGAACTGGCGGGCGTGCTGTCGAGATTGGCCTAAGCAGAGAAGCGGCAATGGAAATCGCGGGGCTTCGGTTAAGCCTTCTTATGGTCTAATAAAGATGTTGGCTTGATGGCGGAATCGGCATACGCGGTGGTCTCAAAAACCATTGGGAGCAATCCCGTGTGGGTTCAAGTCCCACTCAAGCCACCAGATCGCTCCAGCCCTCTGCCTTTCCCCAAAACTAATGCAAAAGATTCCCAGGGTGATCAGTCAGGGGCCAAGGCTGATTCTTGTAAAAAAGTCGAAATTTGCACATTTTCTTACACAGTTTCCAGTTCCTCGTAGCCATACCATTGATAAAGAAATAGTTATCTGCAGACGCAGCGGACTCAAAATCCGCCGACCCTTGCGGTCATGGGGGTTCGACCCCCCCTCCCGGCACCAGCCTAAACAGTTTATTTACATAGCTTTCGCTTCCGGCGTGGAATCGCGTACCGGAAGCGTCCCATGCTGACCCCTTATCGCAGACATCGCGCAGGCTGTACGCACCGCTCACGGCGATACAAGGGTTGTTCGTGTCCTATCTGGATCCAAGGAGCACTGAACGGCGAACTTCGACGTGTTGCATGCCTTCTCGTGCTGATCAGCTCATCGGCCTTATTGGCGAGACCGTGCTCGGGTCCCTGTCGCTCGCGTGGTCGTCCCGCCTCGCCGGCCACTTCGCCGTCCGGATCGCAACGATGAGGGCTGTTGCGATGAGGAGCGATGGCCCGAGCTTCGGCCAGTCCGGTTTCGGTGTGTAGCCGCCGACTTCGAGCCCCATTCTGGCAGTATAGCGAAGAAACGGCGAAACAGGATGTGTTGAGATTATGAACAACTTGTCATCTCCTCGCCGCATCCGATTTTCGATGACGGAAAGGGGTCTGTTATGAGAAAGATGAGTCGCTATTTCCTGATGCTGGCCTTGCTTGTGCCGATGGTGGGGACGGGGTGCGCGCCACACCGGCAGGTACAGGTGGATGTCTGGGGGCCGGGCGAGACGACCTACTACACGCAATGGGAAGTCGAAACCCACCGGAATCATGTCGCGTGGGAACAGCGGAACGAGCATGATCGCAAGGCCTATTGGAAGTGGCGTCACCATCACCACGACTAGCCGTAAATGAAAGGCCCCGATATGGGATGCAGAACTGTACCTTCACACGGTCTCGACTGCGTGAGAATGCGGCCCTGAGTAATGGCCGGAGACATTCTTCGGATCGATCCCCGCAGGTTAAACCGCGCGTTTCAGGATCTTCGAGATCGAGCGTGGATGAAGGGGCGTGGCTGAAACACGCCCCTTCAGATCGACCGCACGGAAGACCGGACCGATCTAATCTCCGCGGAATCGAGCCGCAGGCGCACAGCGCGAACGGGACAGCTTTCCTCATGCTCGCCGAGTTCGATCGCAACCGTGCGGCCAACCTGTTCCTGGTCCGTTCTGCTCCGCGGCAGCCTTATATGGTGTCCCTGCGGGGTGAAGGTCAGGTCATCGACCTCGAGGATGTGGGTGAGCTCGCTCCGGCGGAATGCACCCGAGAACCCGCACAGGAACAGAGCCTTATGTCGGGTTCCGAGCAAAGTGTCGGGACAAGCAGCAGCGATCCGTTTCACGGCGTCTCCGAGCAGTGGATCGGCCCCGTGCTGGGCTGTACCGCGGGTCCTCCGGATCATCGAGCGGGTGCGCGCCGGCATGCGGCGCGCCCGCCTCGAAGGCCAGCACATCGGGCGGCAGCCGCTCGAGCTGGACCGTGCGGCGATGCTTCGCCATCGCCAGCGCGGGCAGAGCCTGCGCCAGCTGGCCCGCACCTACCAGTGTTCCCGGGCCACCGTCCATCACGTCCTGCACCAGCAGATCCGGCCGTCTCATAAGGTGTGCCCTGGGGAACAGCACCTCCCTTCACCTCAGCGCCGCTGCCTCAATGAGTGCATTGGCGATTACGCGTTAACTGAGGATCATCGCCGACGACAAGCGCGTTCTCGGGACTAATGATTCAAACCGTTGGCCTGAAGTCGACAATCGAGATCGATAGCTTCCTCGATGGCACACCCGAACTATTCGCAGTCGTGTTGCATCACATCCACACCCTTTAATGCGCCGATCCCTCTTCTGCTGCGCGAAGTTTTTCCAGGTCGCGCTGCCCATCGAGATAGGCCAGTGCGCCGCGGTGCATTAACGCGAGATAGGCAAGAGTCTCTGTGCGGCGGACGCGCTCCTCGAGAAGAAGGCCGAGATACTCGTCAAGCTGTGCCGGCGTGATGTGGGAGAAGTCGAAGGGACCGGACGGAAAGGCGGTCTGAAAGCGCTGCTCGAAGGCAACGCGTTGGGTGGCAACCTCCTCGGCGCGCTCCTTGAGAGCTTCCGATTTAATGACGGCGACTTCGGCGTCGCCGGTACTGTTGATTTCATCCTCGCTAAGCAGATGAATGAGGCCGCTGGATTTGGCTGCGGCGAGGTTTCCGAGCCGGATTGTCTCGACGGCGAACGCGGGACGATATGCTGGCGGAGACAGTGGGTGATTAAGCGAGATCGTCTCCCGAACCTGCTGTATACGAGCCGTGAGATCTTCGACCTGCCTGGTGTTGGCGTCCCGGTTTTGATCGACATCGCGAAGATAGAGCCGCGCATCGGTGAGGGCGGCCTTGCGCAGCTCGATACGCTGATGGTGCTCGTGAATGGACTCGACAGTTTGTTCCAGGCCGATCGCGATGAGGATGCCGACCGCGATTGTACCGATGTGAATGAAGAAGTCCTTCCAGGTGTGATCGGACTTCTGCGGCGGGTGGATGTCGATCATGGGCGTCGCTGCTCCGGTGGGTGCGTGATTCTTAGCGCTCGGAATGGTTGGCGAGATTGCGTTTGATATGGAAGCAGCAGCCAGGGCACAGTCTGCAAGCGGAATGGGGTCTTGCTCTTTCATGCGTGCATTTGGTTTGCGGGCTCGGAGGACACGAGTGTATCGCAAGCCAGCGATCAGGGGCCACATATCGATTGCTGCCAATCGCCATATCGCTCATCGAGGTCTGATTAGTACTGATATGTCGGCTTCTGTTGGGCGATCCATCAAGTCGATTTCAACTGGTGCATTCAGACCAACGCACGTTTCCATGCCAGACCGGTCGAATTCGGTACCCATAAACGGGTTTTGCCCCACCCATCGCACCCATTCCGCGCCGTCCTTCGTCGTGTGCTCCATCGCCACAATCAGCGCCGCTACGAGTCCGCTCCCTCCTCCGGGGAATCGTGCTCGTCATCGGCAGCGTCATCCTCTTGCTGGCACTGGGCAGCGCGTCAACAGCCATATAAGTCGGCCTTGTTACCGACTGGGTTACTAAAAGGGGTTTGGCACTGAACAGGGTCCCGTGTATTGTGGGATCGGATTTCAATCCGCACATTGCAAGGTGCATTGATAAAAGGGTCCCGCCGCAGAGCCGGGGTCGTGGTGGCGTATGCCTTCGTTCCGTTCGTTTCCTGTTGTCAGTGTGGGCCTGTTTCTCGCGTTTCCGTTCCTGGTCGCCGGATGCGGCGGCGGCTCCAGTTCGAGTGGTACAGGCGGCTCGGGCGGCTCAGGCGTTGGCGGAAACACCGCACCCACTCCCGCCATTACGACGATCAGTCCGACCAGTGTCATCGCCGGTACAAATGCCTTGACCCTCACCGTCAACGGCTCTGGATTCATCTCCAGCAGCGTGGTCCAGGTAGGGGGAATCGCGGAGCCCACCACCTACGTTGGCGCATCGCAACTGACGGCAGCGGTCCCGGCGAGCCAGATCATCAAGGGCGCCAACCTCGCGGTCGCCGTGGTCAATGGGACGACTACCAGTTCCGGAGCCGCGGTCAACCTTGAAGTCGATAACCCTGATCCGGCGATTGCTTCTCTCTCGCCCGGTAGCGAGATCGCCGGTACCACGTCTGCCACCGTGGTTGTTACCGGTACAGGGTTCGACCCTTCCACGGTCATCGAGGTCAACGGAAGCGCGCGCCCGACAACTTATACGAACAATACCGAGGTTGAGGCCGTCCTCACTTCGGCCGATCTTGCTTCCGCCGGGAGCCTCTCGTTGACCGCTGTCAGCCCCACTCCAGGCGGAGGCACATCCACGGCACTGCCATTCGCCATTGTCGCTTCGAGCCCTGGCGTGACTGTGCCGGCGATTACATCGATTTCGCCCGGGGGCGTGCCACTTAGCACCAGCGCACAACTGACGATTGAGGGTACGGGCTTTAGTCAGAACTCCACCGTGGAGTTCGACGGCAGCAGCATCGCTTCAACCTATGTAAACAGCGGTGAGATCACGATTCAGATCGCGGGTTCGCAGGTTCCTCTTCCGGGTAATCACACGATCACCGTGACCACACCGGACGCCGGCACGTCGAATGCGGAGACGATGACCGCCTATATCGCAATCCAAACCAATGCGATGGCGCAAAATCCCGCGAACGGATTGCTGTACGTATCCGTGCCGGGATCTGCAGGGCCGCCGTATGCTGACTCCGTTGTTTCAGTCGATCCGGCGACCGGCGCTCTCGGAACACCGATCTACGTGGGGAGCGAGCCCGACAAGCTGGCGATCTCGTCCGACGGCACCACTCTGTGGGTGGGGCTGGATGGGTCTTCGGCGGTTCGCGAAGTGAATCTGACGACGGGGACGGCGGGGATGGAGTTCTCACTCGCCGATAACACCGGCCTTTATGACTTTC
>JBAUZR010000519.1:0-3270 GCA_049585375.1 Acidobacteriaceae bacterium | reverse complement strand
GAAGCAGGATGCGGGGCAGACGGCAGTCAGCTCCAATCCTCCCAATTAAGGCGGGATCAGGAGCCGGACCGGAGGCATCATGGCCGGCCCTGCGCTCGGAGACGATGACCAGCACACGACCGATTTGGGCTGAGATTTCCCGCAGCAAGCTTGCCGATAATTATGGCCTGTTGCGACGACTCGCCGGTCCGCAAACGGAGGTTGTCGCCGTCATCAAAGCGAATGCCTATGGGCACGGGCTGGCGGAGTGCGCGCAAACCCTGGAGGGCGCTGGCGCACGATGGTTTGGGGTTACGTGCGTGGAAGAGGGCGTCGCGTTGCGGCGCGCTTGTCCAGAGGCCCGCATTCTGGTGCTGTCCGCGCTCTGGCACCTGGAGGCCGAGACCGCCATCGAGAACCGCCTGACGCCGGTTGTCTGGGAAAGGCGCCATCTGGGCTGGCTTGAAGCCGCATTGCAGAGGCAAAGAGCGACCGGAGCGCAGTTCCCGGTCCATCTGGAGATCGACACCGGCATGTCGCGCCAGGGGGCAGCGCTCGAGGATCTGGAATTGCTGGTGGATCGCTTTGGGCCACTTTCATCTCTGCGTCTTGAGGCTGTGATGACGCACTTCCCTTCGCCCGAGGACGCCGAAGCAACGCAACGGCAGCAGCGCCGATTCCTTGCCGCTGCGGACCAGATCGAACGCAGCGGGATCGCATTCGATTTCCTGAGCGCGGGGAGTTCGGCCGGAGTGTTGCAGCGTGGCCCTGCGGATTGCCTCGACACCTGGGCCGCTGAAAAGGGGATCCGCCGCATGGTGCGGACGGGCATCGCGCTCTATGGCTATTCACCGCTTCGTGCTCTTCCGAATCCGGGGGCGACGCTGAAACCGGTGCTGGCCTGGAAGACGCGTGTCGTCTCGCTCCGGACGATTGAACCGGGTAACGCGGTGGGCTACGACGCGACCTTCACCGCGCAGCGGACCACTCGGCTGGCGCTGTTGCCGGTGGGTTATGCCGATGGGTTGAACCGGCTGCTGTCGAATCGGGGCAGCGCGCTGGTGCGCGGGCAACGCGCTCCCATCGCGGGACGCATCTCCATGGATCATACGGTGGTGGATGTGACGGATATTCCCGGAGTGGAGAGGGGCGATGAAGTTATGTTGATCGGCGAACAGGGTGCGGATCGCATCACGGCGGACAACCTGGCAAGCGCAACCGGCACGATTGCCTACGAGGTGCTTTGCGCCATTTCCGCTCGCGTACCGCGAGTGATGGTGGATTAGCGCGACATGGTACGGGAGCTCTATCGCCGCTGGATGATTCGCTGGGAAACGGCGCTGACCACGCGCGACGAAAATCGCGTGGTCCGGCCCATGGAGTGGGGCTTCGACTGGCTCGACGATGTGATCGAGCAGAACCGTTTGCGCAGCGCCGTCGCGCGCGCCGATCGCGATCCCGAAGCCGCGGAAGCGGTGATGATTGCCATCAATGAAGCGATCGTGCAGCACAGCGATTCCTTCTACGGCTACAAAACGCCGGCCGATTTTCGCCTGGAAGAGCGCGCGCCCCAGCTGTTCCCGACCAATGTGCGGCCGGAAACACTGCGCCGCGATGCGGAGCTGAAGCGGCTGGCGAAGGAAGGCAGGCTGCGAAAGGCACAGTTCCTGCGCTTCACCTCCCCGGTGCGCACGCCATATCCGGAAAACGATCTCGCCAATGCACGCTGGTATCCCGCGCCGGAAGAGAAGTTGCGGGGAAAGCCGAAGCAGGCAATCATCGTCATGCCGCAATGGAATGCCGATGCCTTCAGCCACAATGTCCTGTGTTCATTGTTCAACAGGTTCGGCATCTCTGCACTTCGGTTCAGCAAACCTTACCACGATGTACGGCGGCCGGCGGAGATCGAGCGCTCCGACTATGCGGTGAGTTCGAACATCGGCCGGACGATCGCGTCGGTCCGCCAGGCGGTGGTCGATTTGCGCTGCTGCCTCGACTGGCTGGAGTCGCAGGGTTACGAGCAGTTCGGCATCCTGGGCACCAGCCTGGGCTCGTGTTACGGATTCATTGCCAGCGCGCACGACGAGCGGGTGCGGGTGAATGCGTTCAATCACGCCTCCATGGCTTTCGGAGACGTAGTGTGGACGGGCCAGAGCACGCGGCACATCCGGGCCGCCTTTGAAGAGGCGGGAATGACCCATCAACAACTCTATCGCCTGTGGAGCAGCATCAGCCCGGTCTCGTATATGCGACGGTTCGCGCAGCATCGGAAAAGGGTGCTGGTGATCCATGCCCGGTACGATCTGACATTTCTGCCGGAGTATTCCGAGCAGGTACTGGCAAACTTTGCCGCACACGGCATCGATTTTGTGTCGAAGGTGCTGCCCTGCGGCCATTACACGACTGGCGAAACGCCGTACAAGTTCATCGATGGCTGGTATCTCGGATCGTTCGTCTACACAGCCTTCCGCGATCTGGCGCGCACGCCGCCGGATACATCTTTGGCCGTGCTGGACGAGGAAAAAGAAGCGCTGCGAGGGTAGGTTAGGCCTCCAGATGGACGGTGGCCATGGCAAGAGCGGCCGTATGGGTGAGCGAAAGTGAGACACGCGTCACGCCGAGTTGTCCGGCAATGGTACGCGCCCGTCCCGTCAGATGCAGAGCGGGACGCTGCCCCGGCAGGCGCTGCACTTCCAGATCCTTCCACGAAACGCCATGCTGAATACCGGTGCCGAGCGCCTTGGCTCCTGCTTCTTTGGCGGCAAAGCGGGCGGCAAAACTCTCAGCGGCCGTAGACCGGGCCTGGCAATAGGCGATTTCCGCATCGGTGAAGACACGATGCAGAAACCTGTCGCCGAAGCGCTCAAGGGAGCGGGCGATGCGCGGAACTTCGATCAGATCGATCCCCGTCCCCACCAGCATGAAGCAACGGTAGCACAGCGCTCAACCTTTAGCTGGCAGGAGAAAAAAACGCGCTGAAGTCCTGGGTGCTGTCTTCCGATGCAGGCAGTGTGGACGATATTGCTGAACTGAACCGAGGCGTCCGGGCAGGGTGGGAACTGGACCTCATCGCTCTGGGTGCGGACGACGCCCCGAGGACGATTCGCTTTTTGACAGGGGCGATCATGGCCTGCGGAGGCGATGTTCTCTCGCGCCGGTTCGATGCGGGAGGTTCGGCAGCGATCGAGTTCGAATTCGTTCGCGCCATCTGTGTCGAGATGTACAGCGTGCTGATCGCGGCCGGGCTGGATCTCAGTGCCGAATCGCATCTGACGCTCGCCAGCCTTTGTC
>JBAUZR010000518.1:0-1692 GCA_049585375.1 Acidobacteriaceae bacterium | reverse complement strand
CCTGTGTAGACGTCTTTGGGAAGATGCAGCCGGGCCTGGTCCGCTCCGGATTCTTCGTTGGCACGATCCATGTGCACCAGATCGGGCCGCGAGACCAGGGTGTGTGAGGTCTCCGACTCACCCGCGTGCATATCCATCGTCGTCTGCTGCTTCGGCCGGCCCGGGCCGTTACGGTTATCCCACCAGTAGACATAGACCACGTAGTTGTGGGGCTGCTGGAGTTCGGTCTGCGCAAAGTAAGGGAGAAGCGACAGGTTGCCGCCGTGTCCATTCACGATCAGGATTTTCCGGCATCCATTCCGGCCCATCTCGTCGGTTGTTTCCTGGAGCAGGTCGAGCTGCATATGCCGGCTGTAAGCCACGGTGCCGGGCTGGTGGCGCGCCTCATCGATCTGACCGAAGTAGTAGGGCGGAAAGATGACGGCATATTCTTCCGCGGCGCTGTGCTGCGCGACCCAGCGCGCGTTGATGATGTCCGTCCCGATGGGCAGGTGCGGACCATGCTTCTCCAGAATTCCGAAAGGGAGCAGACAGACGCCCTGCGCTTTCTGGATCGCCCTGATGAAGTCCGGCCCGGTGAGTTCTTCCCACTGGGTGGAAAGCTTTCCGGAATCGGGCGCCGCATTCTCTGCGGTTTGCTGCGCCCCTGCGCACCATCCCGCACTCAGGGCTCCGATCAGCACCACTCCCAACCATTTCGATTTGCCCATGGCACGCCTCCTCGCGAAGGCACCCTTATATCAGAGAAGGGAGCGGGTTCTGCGCATCACGAGGCGGCGGGACCTCATTTCGGCGAAGCGGGTCAGTAGATCCAGCTGCAGTCGCGGGTGAAATCCGTGGTGGGAACGCGCTTCCAGGTTGCGCCGGATTTTTCCGCCTCGAAGATGCCTCCGCTGCCGCAGAACCCGCCGCAGTTTTTGATCACCGAGACCAGAGCGTGCGTATGGCTGGAGTCGAATCCCGGCACACCGAGGAAGCGCACATGCCGGATTCCTTTGTAGCGATCACAGGCGGACGCGTTGTGGCCGCCGGTTGCCAGGCAGCTCCGGAGCTGCGCGACTTCGCCAGGCGCCAGCACCTGGTAGCCCTGGGGAATCGTGAACTGCGGCTGCCAGGTGTGACTGTCACGATTAGCCGCAGCAAAGGCCTCCGCCATCGTCCGTTCTTCCGCGGTCGTCGGCTTCAGGCAGCTGCCGCCCACCTGCGGAATATCCGTCTGCGATGGCGCGGCGAAGACCAGGGGCTCGTCCGATTCGGCCGCGTAGAGCGCAGAGTAGACCGCATAGGCTTCCTGCGGCGCGGGAGGGCCGCCCGGCTGGTTGAGCGGACTCGTCTGCGAAAGGTCGGTGACGGCCGGAGCCGGCGCGGGACGCGCGCGCCCATGCGGCATGAGCCGCACCCACAAGAGGACGGCTGCCGCCATCACCAGCACAATTCGAAATATCAAGCGCCCGGAAAAACGCATGGCCTGCACTCCACAGAATACTGTCATCGTATCGGCCGTGGCGCATCCGGCGGAGACTTCCCTGCCCTTCGCTTCACTCTATTGGTCGCGTCATAGGGTGCCTGGTCGTTGTCGCTCCGGCATGAGACAAGCGGCCCGCGGGCAGCTCTGTTCGGCTCTCCGGCCCACAACGTCGCGTGATCTGTCGCGCGCGAAAAAGGTCGCAAAAAGTTTCAGAAAAAATGTGA
>JBAUZR010000517.1:0-1895 GCA_049585375.1 Acidobacteriaceae bacterium | reverse complement strand
GATCCAGGCGGCTACCTCCATATCAAGAACGGCGATCAATACATCGGTGGCGTGCCCTCCTCGCACAGCCTCCCCCCGAACGTGCCGCCCCACTGGCTGGGCTATTTCCAGTGTGAGAGTTGCGAGTCGCAGACGGCGAGGGCCGTAGCGCAGGGCGCGGCGATGAAGGTCCCGCCCACGACCGTGGAGGGCCAGCTGCATTTCTCGGTGCTTGCCGATCCCCAGGGCGCGGTGTTCGCCCTCTTCGCGCCGGAGACGAAGGAATAAGGGACCAGCGTGGTGTAAATCCCTGAGCGCCCGAGGGCGCATGTGCCTGGACGGCGAGTCCCCTGGACGGCCAGTCCCCAATATCCATCCAAAGGTGGATGCGAGCGCCCGGGTTCGCCCGCTACCATGCTCCTGCCGCTCGGGTTCTAAAGAGGCGCCCGCGCTGCACACCCACAAGCTGTCCGGAGCGGAAGCATCTCCATGAGAAGATTGCTGATTTCTGCGGCTGTTGCCCTGGCCGCCAGTGCCGTCTACCTGGTTGCGTTCCCCACCGCGACTCTCTATTACGAAGCGATCGTCGTCTTCCACATCTTCGGCGGCGCCGCATTCGTGGTGCTCGGCATTCCCTGGGCGGCGCGGCTCCTGCGCGAGCGCAGCGGCGCAGAAAAGATTGGCTGGCTTGTCTTCCTGGCCGGCGGACTGGTCGGCGGCGCCATCATCTTCACCGGAGCCCGCCGCAACGAGTGGCCGCTCCTTTACACGCATGAGGCAATTTCGGCGCTGGCCTGCGCCGTTCTGCTCTCGGTGTGGATCGCCCACCGCGGCTGGCTCCGCGGCACGGCTCTGCTGGCCACCGCGCGCATCGCCGCTTGCCTCGCCCTGGTTGCCGCGATCGCCTATAGCGCGTGGTGGGTACGCACGGTTCCCTGGCAGCGGGCTTACGTGATTCGCAATCCCTCCATCGCTCCGGCCTCCATGGACGACGAAGGCGACGGCCCCAAAGGTCCTTTCTTCCCCAGCTCCGCGCAAACCAACACCGGCAAGGTGGTTCCCGAGGACTACTTCATGGATTCGGCCACCTGCAAACAGTGCCACGCCGATATCTATAAGGAATGGGACAGCTCCGCCCACCACTTTTCGTCCTTTAACAATCAGTGGTACCGGCAGGCCATTGTGTACATGCAGCAGGTCGATGGCGTGCAGGCTTCCAAATGGTGCGCCGGCTGCCACGATGCGGCGCTCTTCTTCCCCGGCAACTTCAACACGCCCATCGCACCGCGCGTGCACTCGGCGCAGGCGAATGTCGGCATCAGCTGCGTGGTCTGCCACTCCGTTCGCAAAGTCAAGAGCACCATGGGCAATGGCGACTTCATTCTCGAATACCCCGCCCTGCAAAAGCTCGTCGCCAGCAAGAATCCTTACCTGCGCAAGGCCATCGATTTTCTGATTGAAGAGGATCCCGAGCCGCACCGCCGCACCTTCCTGCGCCCCTTTATGCAGGATTCGCAGGTGGCGGAGTATTGCTCCGTGTGCCACAAGGTCCATCTGGATTACCCGGTAAATCACTATCGCTGGGTCCGCGGCTTCGACGACTACGACAACTGGCAGGCCAGCGGCGTCTCCGGCCTGGGCGCGCGTTCGTTCTACTACCCGCCGAAACCACAGAACTGCGTGGACTGCCACATGACCCAGGTGCGTTCCAACGACGCCGGCAACGTCGATGGCTTCATTCACTCCCATCGCTTTATTGCCGCGAATACAGCCCTCCCCTTCGTTAACGGCGATAAGACGCAGCTCGACGCCACCGAGCAGTTCCTGAAGGCCAACAAAATCCGCGTCGATATCTTCGCCCTCTCGCCGGAGACCAGGCCGCTGGCAACGAAAACCACCGCGTCCATGGCCTATGC
>JBAUZR010000516.1:0-4190 GCA_049585375.1 Acidobacteriaceae bacterium | reverse complement strand
ACCGTATTCAAGAAAACCTGGGCGCCGGTCACGGCTCCCCTCTATGCCCTGCTGGAAGGCCTGGTGCTGGGCGGCATTTCCGCGGTGTTCAACGTGCGCTATCCGGGCATCGCCTTTGAGGCGGTCTGCCTGACCTTCGGCACCATGTTCGTGCTGCTGCTGGCCTACCGCGCCCACATCATCCGCGTGACACAGAAGTTCCGGCTGGGGGTGGTGGCTGCTACCGGCGCCATCTTCCTGTTCTACCTGATGGAGATGGTGCTGGGCTTCTTCCACGTTGGCATGGGCGCATTCAGCACGATCAACGGATCGGGACCGATCGGGATCGGCATCAGCCTGGTGATCGTGGCTGTGGCTGCGCTGAATCTGGTGCTGGACTTTGACTTTATCGAGCGCGGCGTGGCTGCCGGCGCTCCCAAATACATGGAGTGGTACGGCGCCTTCGGGCTGATGGTCACCCTAGTGTGGCTGTACCTTGAAATGCTGCGCCTGTTGTCGAAGCTAAGAAGCCGGAACTGACGCAGGGTGCAGGATACAAGGGGTGCGGGCTGAGCTCGCACCCTTTCTCGTTTAGAGGCGCTCCTGCCCCTGGTGCGGCGGGTCGAGGGGATCGGTGCCGGCGCCGGCGCGCTCGAACGTCAGATTTACTGACCGCTGTCCGACGGGGCGGGTACGGTGGCGGACTCCGCGACTCACGGTGATCACATGGCCGGGCCGGAGTTCGACCGTTCGATCGTCAAAGTCGATGAAGAGACCGCCTTCGAGGGCCAGAAACGTCTCATCGGAGTCGGGATGGCAGTGCCAGGGATACGGCTCTGTCATCGTACTGATCCTCACCTCATGGTCATTCACCTGGGCGATGGGGTGATTGTCATAACTCTTTGCGCCCGCCGATTCGCGGGCGAGATCGATGATTGCGAAGGAAGCATTCTGCATGGGCTGCTCCGGACGGCCTTCGGGCACAGCTGTTTGATTCGGCAGAGCGCGACCGAGTCTCTTTCTCGTTAGCGCCGCTTTTCGAAGGGTTGGCGGTGGACGACACCGGATCCTTCGCGTACGGTGATGGTTTCTCCGGCATCGACGTTGGTCAGGCGATCGAGGGCGCCGCTTGGCCAGTGGACCTCGACGACGTCGGCTTTCGGGGCGTCGCCCAGCCCAAAAGTGAGCACCAGTTCGCTTGCCGACAAATAACTCGACCCACTGCGGAGCATCTGCTTCTGTCCGCTGGTGGGCGATTTGACCCAGACCACCGAGCCGATGCCGTCCCGGTTGGATTTGGTGCCGATCAGCTTGATTCGCAGAGAGTGGTTGGTCGCGCCCTCGTTCAGGAAGAGCGAGGCCGGACCGCCATTGGTGGTGATGATGATGTCGGGAGCGCCGTCATTGTTCACGTCGCCATAGGCCGCGCCGCGCGCCACTCGGGCGGCGTCAAAGGACTGGCCCATCTGCGCGGCAACATCGTCGAAGCCGTGTCCGCCGAGGTTGTGGTAGAGGTGTGGCGGCTCGGCGTAGCGGACTCGCTGCTGGATCTTCTCGATATCCGGATCCAGGTGGCCGTCGACGACATAGAGGTCGGGCCAGCCGTCGAGGTCGTAGTCGAAGAAGAAACAGCCGAAGCCGAGAGTGAGCAGGCTGGTGCGGCCTACCTGCGAGGTGGGCGCCTCGTCAACGAAGAGTCCGTTCCGCTCGTTGTGGTACAGGCCGATCATCTGGTTGGAGAAGTTGGTGATGACCAGGCTGGGATAGCCGGAGTGGTCGAAGTCGCCGGCGGCAATGCCCATGCCGGCGCGGGCGACGCCATCCTCGCTGTAGGCGATGCCCTCGGGAATGCCCTGCTCGGTAAAGGTGCCGTTGCGGTTGTTGATGTAGAGCTTGTTGGGCTGGGTATCGTTGCTGATGGCGATGTCGGGCCAGCCGTCCTGGTTGGCGTCGAGGATGGCGATGCCGAGGCTCTTTGAGGTGGGGTCGTAGAGGCCGGACTTCTTCGTCACATCGGTGAAGGTGCCGTCGCCGTTGTTATGCCACAGACGGACTGAAGTGCCTTTATAGGATTCCGGCGTGCAGTAGGACTTGTCGCTGCCGTCCATGGTGCAGTAAAGATCCGTGGCGGGCGACCACTGGACGTAATTGGCGACGAGCAGGTCGAGGCGGCCGTCTTTGGTCGTATCCACCCAGGCGGCGCTGGTGCTCATGTCGGTCGGACCCCACAGGCCGGCCTTCTTCGTCACATCGGTGAAAGTGCCGTTGCCGTTGTTGTGGAAGAGATGGTTCTGTCCGTAGGTAGTGACGAAGAGATCGTCATAGCCGTCGTTGTCGTAGTCGCCGACAGTGACGCCAAGACCGAACATGGGGATGGCGAGGCCGGCCTTCTTCGTGACGTCGGTGAAAGTGCCGTCGTGATTGTTGTGGTAGAGGACGGGTGTGGAGACGTGGCCAGGATGACCGGGCCAGCCGGTGCCATTCACGATGAAGATGTCGGGCCAGCCGTCGTTGTCATAGTCGATGAAGGCGACACCGGGGCCCATGGTTTCCGGCAGCCACTTTTTGCCGAAGGCGCCGTTGTTGTGGACGAAGTGAATGCCGGCGGCGCGGGTGATGTCCTCGAAGCGGATGTGGCTGACGTCGGCCGGGCTGGCTGCGGCAGGCGGAGCGGCCAGCAGGCGCGGAACCAGACGCGGGACAAAAATGCAGATGGCGATCAGCGCCGCGGCGCCCAGGACAGCGAGGCCGCGCTTCAATTGCCACCTCCGTGAGGCGCGTACGAGGCGGGAGCGATGGAGGCGACGGTGCTTTTCATGGGTGCGTTATTGGCATTGGCTACGTCGAGGGGTACGGAGTCGTGCTCGTGGATGGGCTGGCGCTCATTGTTATCGTCGGGATGCTTCTCGCGATAAGGACCGGTGAGCGTCTGTGAGGCCTCGTCGGCTTTGAAGCGCAGATAGCGCTCTTCGTACGCAGCCGCCTGGTTGTGATTGCCGAGTCCGGTATAGCAAAGCATGAGGTTGTAGTTGGCCTCGAGATCTTCGGGGTCGATGGTCATGGTCTGAAGAAAGGCATCGCGCGCCTGGGCATATTTGTGCTGGAGAAACAGGACACGGCCCAGATCGTCGTTGACGACGCGATCTTCAGGATACTGCGCGAGCACGATGCGCAGGTGGTCGATGGCGCCATCGTAGTCGCCGACCTGGCGCAGGACGCGGGCATAGAAGTAATGGGCGCGGGCCAGTTTCGGAGAGAGCGCGAGCGCCTTGTCCAGCACCTGGCGGGCGCCGGCCATGTTGCCTTCCTGCACGCGGACGCGGCCGATGTTGACCCAGCCGTCGGGATTCTTTGGATCGATCTCGGTGACGCGGGTGAAAGCCGCTTCGGCGGCCTTCAGATCGCCCTGCAGCAGGAAGCCGATGCCGTAGTCATTCCAGCGTTGCCAGTCGGCCTTCTCCAGATCGACCTGGGCCTTCGGCACGGGCGAGCCCGCGGGCAGCACGGCCAGGTCGACGCTGGACGTAGCCATGACGACGATGGGCAGGTTGGGGATGGCTTTGATCTTGCCCGCCACCTGACTGGTGTCGCCGGTGAAGGACATGGGCCGGTCGTCGTAGTCCTTCGTCATCTGGTCGGGCCCGGTGGCATGCGCGACGCCGGCATAGGCGAACTGCGTGTTGAACCAGATGAATTTCCGGTAGTTGACTTTGGCAGTGAGGTGGATGTGTCCGCGGGCGTTCTTTGGAATATGGAGGCGGAAGTGTACGGTATCCGCGGCGCCGGGCGGGATGAGGTGCGCGTAGACGGTGGCGCGGGCTGCCCACGCATTGCGTTTGAAAATGGGATTGCCGTGCTCATCGATGGAGAGCGAGCGGTAGAAGTGAGCGCCTGGGTCGACGGGGCCGCGGCCATGGTCCTCCACCATGCCGCTCCAGAAGATCACGCGGCCGTCGTCGTCGGTGGCTTTCAGCTCGACCCAGCAGTCAAAGGCATCCACCGTGCCGCCGGGGAAGAAGTGACCGACGCCCAGGGTGCGGACCACTACATCGATGCGGGTGGTTTCACCGGGAATCACCTGACCTTCCACGCGCTCGAGGGGAGCGGTGATGGGGGCAAGGCTGGTTTCGCCGGTGGCGACGGTGGGAATCTCGTTTTCTGACTCCTCGCCCACGGCGAAGGTGGTTTCCAGCTGCGGCCCCGCATAGGCC
>JBAUZR010000515.1:0-9814 GCA_049585375.1 Acidobacteriaceae bacterium | reverse complement strand
TGCACTGATGACGCACAACGTGGGCGATGCCGTTGTGTCAATCCTGGGGCGCGACGTTCATGTGCACAGCGATGTGCGCAATTACTACATGTTACGCAATGCTCTTTATCTGTTTCGACTGAAGTCGATGGGGTAGAGGTGGAGGATCACCTTCGCTCCCCGAATTCCTTGTTATCTGCTTATCTATCCGTTCTTGTCCGGTAACAAGCGAGAAAATTTGCGTATGATTTGGCGGGCCTTGATTGATGGAATCAGCGGGCGGCTTGGCCCAGTACGGCAGCGATCTCCCGGGTGACGGAGAGTCGAGGAGAACGGCAGGATTAGTCGGAACAGCTGTAGTGTACTGTTCCTTATCGTCCGTTGGAGAAGTGACAGGAGGTCCTCGGTAGGGGATGAATCTGGATTGGCTCATTGCCGGTCTCGCTGTATTGACCACAGCGAATTACTGGTTCCGGCGATCGGTTCTTTACCCGCCGTTCCTGTTCTGTGGAATCTGGCTGCTGGATACCGCGGTTTACAGGATGGGAGTGATCGACCTGGATCCGCTGCACGACGTCACCTGCTATGTGATTCTTGCCGGCGCCGTTCTTTTCAGTTTTGGAGGCGTGCTGGGATATTTGGTTCCACAAGGGCTAATCAACAAGCGGATAACGGTGTTTGGGCAGTCCAGGACCTCGGGGAAGCGGGTCGCAGGCGCGATGCTTATCCTGGTTACCATCGGCCTGCTGAACAATATACGCAGTGCGATAGCCTTTGCCGGGGGGATCGCAACCGCAAAGGGTGTTTTTTGGGCGGTCGCTGCAAAGGCGAGCATCGAGGAATTAAATTCCAACGGCGGTACAGTTCAGGTAGGAAACTACATTGCGAACTGGTCGGTTTTTCTGACGGTTCTGCTCCTCTCCGAGGAATATAGCCGACTCGGCATGGTGGCCGCGGGGATCGCCTTCCTGAGCTGCGTCGTGAGCGGCGGCAGAGGAGGGCTGTTTCTTCTGGCATCGGCCTTGATCGCGGTCTATCTCATTAAAGAGCGACGCGAAAGCTTCACGTCAGCTCTGCGAACCGTCCGATGGCCGGTGATCGCCTTTGTGATCTTGTTTATTGGTCTTTTCTTCGTCAACAAGGGTGTTCAGACAAATGGCGCGAATGTATTCATCATGGCGCGCAATATTATGGTGCAGTACATTGTCGGCGCGGTGGCGGCGCTGGATCACGTGTTAGTGTACCTGGGCGATTATGCGGACGTGCCGAATCATACATTTCAGCTGTTTCTCAAAGGAGCTGCTTCACTAGGTCTCCTATCCTACACGCCGCCGCCACCGCTCGATGAGTGGATATATGTGCCGTTTGGGACGAATGTCTACACAATCTACAAGCCGTACGTTGTTGATTTTGGGATAGTCGCAGGAGTGTGCTGGATGTGCCTGATCGGATTCGCTCATTCCCTTCTGTTCCGGAAGGCGCACGCCAAAAGCATATTGGGGTTGTACATGTTTGCGCTGACCGTCTACTCGGCGTTTATGGTGATTTTCGATGACGAGTATTCCAGGTTTGGGATGTATGGGAGCGCCTTATTATTAGGCGCTGCTTATCTCTTTGTGAGGTCGATCCCCTGGCGAGCGTTCAGGCCGACAGAACTTGACACGCATGGTCCCGGCAGAAGCTTTCCGAAATTTCGACTATCACTGCCCGTTCCCAGGCTGCGGTTTCGGCTTCGTCAACGGAGGTCCGAATAGTCAGGGTGCGGACTGCCCCTGGCTTAGCCGGCGGTTGAGGGAAGAAACCGGTTATAGACTTCGAAGGTCGCTGAGAGCATTGACTGCGGACGAAACCGGCGCTCGTATTCGAGCCGGGATTTGTTTCCGTAATCGCCACGCAATTGGCTGTCGCCGAGAAGCCGTTCCAGGTTCGATCTCAGGGCGACGGGGTCGCGCCGCGGGGAGAGCAGGCCATTCCAGCCGTGGCGTACGGCTTCGGATACGCCACCGGTGTCCGTAGCAACAACAGGAAGACCCGCGCGCATCGCCTCCAGAATGCTGATGGGGAGACCTTCGTAGCGTGAGATGAGAGCGAAGATGTGCGTCTGCTGAAGGATCCGGGGAACGGAGGAGGAGTTTCCGTGGAATGAGACGCGATCCGCGAGACCCAGGCGGACGGTGAGCGCTCGCATCTGATCGAGGAGGGGACCGTCGCCGACGAGCCACAACTGGAAGGGAAGAGAAACTGTGCGCAGGGCTTCGAGGAGGGTGGCGTGATCTTTCTGGGGGCTGAAACGCGCAACCATTGTGATGACGGGGACGGCAGTGTCCTGCCCCGGTGATGCTCTGATGTCGTCATCAGCGATGCCATTGAGGATGGTGACAATGCGATTCGGTGGGGTGATGTGGCAGCGCAGGGCCAGGCGCCGGTCGAATTCGGAAACGGCGATTGTCATACCGCCAAGTTTTCCCGCGAACCATTCAGAAGCGAGCACAATGAGTTTGCGGGCTCCAGGGACTCCTTCGGAGAAGCCCCAGCCGTGCGCGGTGAAGACGCAGGGGACGCGATTGACCTTCGCGGCGATTCTGGAGAGCAGGCCGGCTTTGGAGGAGTGCGCATGAATCAGGTCCGGCCGGAAGCTGCGGATGGCCCGCGAGAGTTCACGGACAGCTCGCAGATCTTCCAGCGGGTTCAGGGGCATAACCAGATGGCGGAGCGGCACCACGGAGATACCGAGCGCTCTTGCCTCATCCACCAAAAAGCCATGCTCTTCGGTTGCTAACTGCACCTTGAAAAGCGGAGTTGCTGCGCGAAGAAGTTCGAGCACGTGGCTTTGTGCGCCGCCGCGTTCCGCTTTAGTAATGACGTATAATAAGCGCTTCGCCAAAGAAAAATTTCCCGCAGAACGATTCCCTGAGCCTGGTCGCGCCGACCGGGATTGGAGAAGAGGAACACTTGAGTTTAGCAGCAGAGGAGACGCGGCAGAATCAACCTGCGAACGGGGCGGTTGCAGTGCTGGGTGGCTCCGGTTTCATCGGGACGCGACTTGCAGGTGAGCTGCTTGCCAAAGGTATACCCGTCACGATCGGTGACTTAGGGCGCAGCGAGGCGTATCCGGAATTATGGAAGCCGTGCGACGTCCGCAATGCAGATACACTTCCCGGGGTCCTGGCCGGCGCGAGCGCTGTGATTAATCTCGCCGCTGAGCACCGCGACGATGTTCAGCCTGTTACTCGATATCACGAGACAAACGTGAAGGGAGCGGAACAGGTCTGCAGCGCCGCGCGAGCCGCAGGAGTGCAGAAAATCGTCTTTACCAGCAGTGTCGCCGTCTACGGCTTTCAACCGGAAGCGGTGGGCGAGGACGGTCCGTTCGAGCCATTCAACGAATATGGCAAGACGAAACTGGAAGCGGAAGGCGTTTATCGCGCCTGGGCGGAAGAGGATCCCCGGCGTTCTCTGGTCATTGTTCGTCCCACCGTTGTATTTGGTGAGGGAAATCGCGGGAATGTCTACAACCTTCTCCATCAGATGGCTTCCGGGAAGTTCTTCATGGTTGGATCGGGTCAGAATGTTAAGTCGATGGCTTATGTCGGCAATGTTACAGCCTTCCTGACCTACACCCTTTCCCTCGGTCCAGGTTTGGAGATTTTCAACTATGTCGATGGACCTGACATGAGCACAAACGAACTGGTGGAGTTCATTAGTCGGTCTCTGGGTAAGTCAGGTAAGGTAGCCCGCATACCGAAGCCGGCAGCCATGCTCGGAGGGCACACGCTGGATGTATTGGCGCGGCTTTCAGGGAGAACATTCCCGATTAGTGCAATTCGGATACGCAAGTTCTGCGAGACAACTCGCTTTCGGGCGGACCGAATTCGACAGAGGACGAGCTTTGTTGCGCCCTTCTCACTCCGCGAAGGGCTGGAGCGGACGATTCGATTTGAATTTGCCAAACACGCAGGGCAGCGGGGGTAGTCAGAAACAACCTGGGCGCATCCGCAGGTCAGTGCAACGGCACTTTCCTCAGCTCCGGGTGGCGAGGGTCGCGGCGCGCGAGGCCTGCACCTGTTGCTCGATCCAGCCGTAGGTCTTTTTCAGTCCTTCCATAAGCGGACGCGATGGTTTCCAGCCCAGTTTCTCCGCGATCAGGCGATTATCGGAGTTCCTGCCGCGCACGCCCAGGGGGCCAGGGATGTGACGGATGGAGACTCGCTTGCCGGCGATCTGCATGATCATCTCCGCGAGCTGGTTGATGGTCACCATCTCTTCGGAGCCGACATTGACGGGGCCGGTGAAGTCCGATTCCACCAGGCGCCGCACGGCTTCAATGCACTCGTCGATGTACAGGAACGAGCGCGTCTGCTGGCCATCGCCCCAGATTTCAATCTCGCCACCGTCCTCGACTTCGGCGATCTTGCGGCAGAGGGCGGCGGGGGCTTTCTCCTTGCCGCCAGTCCATGTGCCGTCGGGGCCGAAGATGTTGTGAAAGCGGGCGACACGGACCTGAACCCCGTAGTTCCGCATGTAGGAGAGATAAAGGCGCTCGCTGAACAGCTTTTCCCATCCATATTCGCTGTCCGGGGCGGCCGGATAAGCGGATTCCTCTGAACATTTGGGATTGAGAGGATCCTTCTGGTTGTATTCCGGATACATGCAGGCCGAAGAGGAGTAGAAGAACTTCCTGACGCCGCTGTTCAGGCCGAAGTGCAGGGTATTGAGATTAATGGTGGCGGAATTGTGCATGACGTCGGCATCGTGTTCGCCGGTAAAGATGTAGCCGGCGCCGCCCATATCGGCGGCAAACTGATAGATCTCATCGATGCCTTCGACGGCGGCGGCCATGACTTGCTGGTCGCACAGATCGCCAACGATGAATTCGTCTGCGGGAGAAGGCGAGTACTCGTGGTGCTTGAGGTCCACGGCGCGGACCCAATAGCCTTCGCGCTTGAGCCGTTTCACCATGTGGCCGCCGATGAAGCCACCTGCTCCGTTGACGAGAACCCTCTTCATTCCTTCACCTTTGCACGTCAGAGATGCTTCGATCCGCAGGCGCGCGACCCAAAGGCGTGCAGTCCTGATCGCCATCAGGGCATGGTGCCTGATGGCCCTGCAACCCCATCATTTCATGATATTGCCGTCAGAGGATATGGGCAGGAACTCCGTTCAGCGACCGTGATCTTCGAGGTACTTCTCGACCTCCAGTGCTGCCATGCAACCGGTGCCGGCTGCGGTGATCGCCTGCCGGTAGCGCCGGTCCTGGACGTCGCCGCAGGCGAAGACCCCCGGCACGCGGGTGAAGACATTATTGTGGGTTTTTATGTAGCCGTCCTCATCCAGATCGAGCTGGCCGGCAAACATCGCCGCATTGGGGATATGGCCAATCCCGAGAAACATGCCGCTGATACTGAGGTCCGACTCGACCCCGGTGACCGTGTCGAGCACCCGAACGCCGGTGACTTCCTTCTCTTCGACGCCCAGCACTTCCTGGATGACGACGTTGGTCATAAATTTGATCTTCGGGTGGGCGATGGCCCGGTCGAGCATGATGCGGGAAGCCCGGAAATGCTCGCGGCGATGGAGCAAGGTCACCTTTGAGGCAAATCGGGTCAGGAAGAGGGCTTCTTCCATGGCGGAATCGCCGCCGCCCACGACCGCAATCTCCTTTCCGGAGAAAAAGAAGCCATCGCAGGTGGCGCAGGAGCTGACGCCGTGCCCGATCAGGGCCTGCTCGGACGGCAGGCCGAGCCAGCGGGCTGAGGCGCCGCTGGCGATGATCAGAGTTCGCGCGTGGATCGTCTCGTGGCCCAGGTTCAGGCTGAAGGGATGCCTGGTGAGGTCGGCGGTGGCGAGATGGCCGAGCCGGAACTCCGCGCCAAAGCGAGAGGCCTGCTTGCGCATGTTCTCGATGAGCTCGGGTCCCTGAATGCCCTCCGGCCAGCCCGGGAAGTTCTCCACCAGCGTGGTGATGGACAGCTGGCCGCCGGGTTCATGGCCTTCCAGGACGAGGGGCTTTAGATTGGCGCGGGCGGTGTAGATCGCGGCGGTGAGGCCGGCGCAACCCGAGCCGAGAATGACGGTGTCGTGAATGGTTTCTGCCATGTTTTCTGAACTTTCCGAATTGTACCTGCGGCGGGGCTGCCGCCATGCTCCGAATCAACCCGGGGCAAGTTCCACTGAGGAACAGCCGAGACCTGCCGTCCCAGAATGGAGAGATGAAGCAAGGGCCCTGAACGATTCCTGGCTCGGGATTGGCTGCGGCATGTCGAAATGAAACCGGACCCGCTGCCGGATGGCCGCGGCGGAGTCCGGAGGAGCCGTCATGCGCTGCGCGCCCGATCGACCGAACCAGTCGATTTGTGCCCGTTCCGTTTGGGAATTGGTGATTTTACTGCTGATCATTCCGTTCTCCGCCGTCCAGGTCGCGCGCGCGGGTGGGCCACGGTGGGTGGCGGGATCGAGCTACTTCGATCCGTCGGTAAAAGGGAAGCCAATTGTCTGGGCCAACGGGCAGATCACGTACTTCACCGATCTGGGTGCGCTCAGCGCGCAGGTGAACCAGGTGCAGGCGAACACGATGGTGGCAACGGCAGCGTCGGTCTGGAGCGGGATTCCGACAGCAGCGGTGCTGATCCGTTCCGGCGGCAGCCTGGCCGAGGATGTCAGCGGCTCGAACGTCACGGGGGGATCCTGGGGCGTGACCCTGCCGGCGGACATTCAGTCCTCGGCCACAAACAGGCCGGTCGCAGTCGTGTACGACCAGGACGGCTCGGTGATCAATGCGCTCTACGGGGCCGGAGCGAGCTCGGTGCTCTCGTGCCCGACAAACGGAGTTCTGGTCAGCATTGATAATTTTGCGACAGCCGGCAACCTCGCGCATGCGCTGATGCTGGTGAACGGGCTGTGCGCGACGACCACCACGCAGATCGCCAACCTGCAGTATCAGATGGTACGCGGGTTTGGACGGGTGCTGGGGCTGGACTGGTCCCAGACGAACGAGGAGATGTTTGATGCGAATCAGCCGACCGCGAACGGTCTGCAGGGTTGGCCTGTCATGCATCCGATCGAGCGCCTGTGCAATGGCGGTACCGGCCTGTGCATGCCGAATCCTACGCAACTGCGCGTCGATGATATTGCCGCCGTGAACCGGCTGTACCCGGTGACCGCCGCGAACCTGGGCAGCTTCCCCGGCAAGATACTCACCGCTTCGGCGACCGTCTCCGTGCAGGGGACGATTCAGTTTCCACAGGGCCAGGGCATGCAGGGGGTCAACGTCGTTCTGCGGCCGGTGCTGAATGGGGTGCCGGATGTGCGGTATACGGCGACAGCGGTGAGCGGAGTCTTCTTCCAGGGCAATGCCGGGAACCCGGTGACGGGGCCGATGGATGCCAGCGACAATCCCCTGAACCGCTTTGGCAGCAATGACAGTGGGGTCGAGGGGTTTTTCGACCTGAGTGGCGTTCCGTTGCCGCCGGATGTCACCAGCGCGGACTACCAGCTGACCTTCGAGCCTGTGAATCCGCTGTATACGGGCGCGGTTTCTGTTGGGCCCTACACCACAGGCCAGACGGAACCTTCAGGGACGATGCCGGTGATCGATTTAGGGACGCTCGAGGCAGGTTCCGCTGTGACACAGACGGTGGCCATCAGCGACGCGGCCAACGAGGATCAGAGCGGCGCTGACGGAACGGAAACTGCCCCGGCGGCTGTGCCCGTGACCGGGGAATGGACGGCCCGTCTGACCGGCTACGGACATACCAGCTGGTTCCAGTGGTGGGCTCGCGGCGCGAGGGAATTTACCGTGGAGGGGCTGGCCCTGGATGAGAGCGGCCATCCAGCGGCAGAAAAAGCACAGATTGTCCTGGGGGCGTGGAATGGCAGCGATCTCGGGGGATCTCTTCCCGTTACCGGAACCGTGCAGGCGCTGAATGGGAATGAGGTGGGACTGACCACGCTGCCGGTACTGACGGTTGCCGACAGTGAGGTGCGCGTTGGGTTGGCTGACCTGCGCGGCGACGGGCGGCCCGATTATGCATATCGCGGACGAATTCTGTATGCCGACAGCGTGACCCCGGCCCGGCTGCCGGCGGCTGGGGGAACCATCGTGATACAGGGGAGGGGGTTTCGTCCGTCGGTCCAGGTTTCGGTGGCCGGCAGAGCCGCCCGGATCACCAGCGTAACGCCGACGACGATTGCCGCCGTGGCGCCAGCTTCCGGTGGTGTTACCGGGGATGTCGTCCTGCAGGTGCAGGACACGCAGACTCTCGGTATCGCCACGATCGGCGCAGGATTCGGCTATGACGCCCTTGGCGACGATGCGATCTCGATCGTGACGGCGCCACTGGGATCTGTGCCGATCGGCGTGCCTCAGCCATTCACGGTGCGCGCCCTTGAGGTTGCGAGTCAGATGCCGGCGGCGGGAGTGACGGTGACCTGGTCAGTCACCGGAGGAACGGCCAGTCTGGCGTGCGGCCAGGGTATCTGCAGCGTGGTGACGGGAGGCGATGGAACTGCCACGCTCGCCGTGACGGCGAATGGGTCCGCCCTCGCACAGATTACCGCCTCGCTGACGAACGGGAGCAGCGTGATTGCCGAATTCACAGGAGTGGCTCCGCCCGCCATCGCGGCGCTGACACCGTCGCTGTATCTGACGCTGGGAGCGATGGAACAATGGCCGATCCAGGCGATGGTCGTGAGTCCCTCGGGAGCGCCGCTGAGCGGCCAGGCTGTCGTCTGGTCATCAGGAGGGTTGGGGTTGAGCCTTTCGTCGGAACAGACAACCAGCGGGAGCATCGGCATCGCCCAGAATCAGCTCACTGCCGGGCCGTTCAGCGAAAGTGTGGCGGCAAGCGCCACCGCCTGTCTGCCAAACTCCACCAGCTGCGCGACGTTTACGGTGATCCCGGTGCATCCGGAGACCGCGATACTGGCAGCCTGGAGCGGGACGGTCCAGTCCATCTCCTCGAGCGAGAGCTTTGCTCCGGTCACGCTGCTGGTGACGGATGCATTTGGGCATCCGCTGGCCGGCGCCGCGGTCACGATTGCGGAGAAGCTGGCGGGCTGGACGCAACCGTGCCAGGAGGATGAAAGCTGCGTCGCCGGGCCCAGCCTTGGGGAGCAGGTGTTGCAGGCGACATCGGGGCTGGACGGAATGGTAACCTTCACGCCGCTTGAACCCAACGGCCTGGCGAGTCGGCTGATGGTAACGGCCATGACCGGAGGCATCAGCACGCTCAGTTTCGAACTCGATGCGCATCCCTGACGAGTTGTGGGGCGGGAGAAGCGACTATCCGCGCATTCCCGGGCTGCTGCTGATCTTTACGAAGGGAGGTTGGACCGATACTCTCAGGGAGAATCCTTTCGTCGAGGTTTTGCGATCAATCCCCGCCCCTTTTTCTGGCCGAATGCCAGGTTGCCCCTGCAGTGCGATGGCGTCTCCCTCGATGCACTGGCGAAGAAGTACGGAACACCACTCTACGTCTACTCTGCACAACACATTCTTGCGCGTCTGAAACTGTTCCGGAGTGCTTTCCAGTCCGTTGATCACCTTGTTTGTTATGCCGTGAAGGCGAACCCGTCGCTGGAGATTCTTCGGCTTCTGGCTGGCTGTGGCGCGGGATTTGACATTGTTTCCGGCGGCGAACTGGAGCGGGTTCTGGCCGTCGATCGAGGCGCAGCAGCGCGCGTGGTCTTTTCGGGCATCGGCAAAACCGCCGCGGAGTTGGATCTCGCCCTGGGTGCGGGGATCCTGCTGTTCAACGTGGAGAGCGAGGGAGAACTGGAGCTACTTGCGGAGCGCGCTGCGAAGAGACGCAAGCGGGCGCGATTCGCGCTGCGCGTC
>JBAUZR010000514.1:0-3774 GCA_049585375.1 Acidobacteriaceae bacterium | reverse complement strand
CGGCACCTCGGGATGTGCCGCCGCCACCTTCGCTTCAATCTCGTCCTTGGGAATATGCGTATCGTCTGCACCAAAATGCAGCATCACCGGCGCATGCAGAGCCTCATCGCCATGCTTCGCGATCATGCTCCCGTAATATCCCACCGCTGCGTCGGGATTCAGCCGCGTCGCCGCCAGCCACGCCATCGACCCGCCCAGGCAGTACCCGATCACGCCCACCTTCTTCCCCGTCTTTTCGCGCGCGTAGTCGATTGCCGCCGCCACGTCCTTCACCCGATCGTCCGTGTTGCCCTTCTGGATCAGTCCCATCGCCTTCTGCATGGTCTCCGGCTCATAACCCAGTTCCACTCCGCGTTCCACGCGGTCGAACAGCGCCGGCGCCACCGCCAGAAATCCGTCCTTCGCCCATCCATCGGTGACCTCGCGAATGTGGTGGTTCACCCCGAACGCCTCCTGCACCACCACCAGCCCGGCCACCGGCTCGCCCGCCGGCCGCGCCACATACGCATCCAGTTCAAACCCGTCCGCAGCCCGCAGCTTCACATGCTCGCCCATTGGCAATCTTCTCCCTGTCAGAAATTTCCAGAAACTCTCTGTTGGATGCAGCCGCCCCGCCGCACGCTTCGCTACTGCGGCTGACCTGCCGCATCGCGCCGAATCGCCCAGTAGCTGTTGCGTGCCACCACATGCGCCCCGTAATCCTGGGTCAGCTTCACCTCAATCGTGTGCAGACCCGGCGTCAAATCCGTGGGATGAAAGCTCAGGATGTACCGGTTCCGCGCGTGGCTCGCCACCTCCGCCACCCGCTGCTCAAAGCCCTTCTCTTTCGTGAACGGATCGTACTCACCCCCGCTCAGCTCCGCCAGCGTCTTCGGCGTGTTCCGCCGCATGGCATTCATCGTCATCATCAGCGGCGCCAGCAGATTCATCTCGCCGTCGCTGACCCGCGGCTCGCCCCGGCCCCAGTTGATCATCTCCGACTTCGACGGCGAAAATACCAGGCTCAGCACCAGCGTGTCGCTCGTCCCAATCCGCTCCACCAGCTCCGGAACATTGAAGTGCCGGCTCCCGTGGTCGCGCGACTCGCTGATCAGCAGCAAAATCCGCCGATGATCCGCCGGCTGCTGCTCCAGCAGATTCACCGAATACCCCACCGCATCCTCAATCGCCGCCCCGCCATCCCCCGACGGCATGCTGCGCAGATCGCGGGTGATCGCGTCGCCGTTGTCCGTGAACGGCTCTACCCACGTGGGATTCGAATCGAACGCCACCAGCGCCACCTGCCCGTGACCCTGCCCCGTGAACAGATCCAGCAGCGGCCCCAGCTTCCCGATCTTGTCGAACTCCAGCGGCGCATCCCGGCCCCGCTCCACGCACACCACCAGCGATACCGGCTGCGCGTCCAGATCGTCATCCACCTGCACCTTTTGTGGAACGCCGTTGTCCAGAACCTCGAAATCCTTCGCCTTCAGCCCGTACAAAACCTGGCCGTTCGCCTGCTCCACCAGCGTCGGCACAATCACCACGCTCGTGCTCACCCGAAATGTCGGCAGATACAAATCAGGATCCCGCGGATCCACCGGCGCCATCCTCCTCGGAGGCGCCGCACTCGGCTGCGGCTGCGTCTGCGCCGGCTCTCCCGGAAACGGCTCCGCCTGCTGCTTCGGCTGGCTCTGGCTCTGCGCCGGCTCTCCCGGAAACGGCTGCTGCCCCCACCCCGCAGCCGCAAACATCACCGACCCAGCCACCAGCACCCCGCCCGCAAAAAACCAGCGTCCCGCCATATCCCTCATTACACCAGACCGCCATCGAAGCAGGGCCCGAATCCTGTCCCCGCAGAACCATCCTCTGTGCTCTCTGTGGTAAAACCCGCAGGAACCATCATCACCTGCGAATCACTGCGGCTCCGTCCCAGGCCGAAACGGCGCATACGGATCAGCCGACGGCAGCACCGACTTCCGCCGACCCTCAATCGCCGCCCGCTCCGCAAAAAACGCCGGCGTCGGCTGATAGTCGTAATCAAACGGCAGCGGCCGCTCCGGACGCCCATCCGCCCGCCCATGCTTCGCCCCCTGCAGCCACGTGTACCGGTCCGTGATCCCCCACGTCAGCGCCACATTCACATTCGGCTCCGCCAGCATCATCGTCAGATACTCGCGATACACCGCCGCTACCGCCGCATCCCGCGCCTCAACCGCCTCCGGCAGATCGCGATCGTTCACATCCAGTTCCGTGATGAACACCTGCAGCCCCATCGCGCCCAGCTCGCGCACAAACCGCAGCAGCCCCGCTCCCGGCAACGGATCGCCCGCCGTCAGATGGCTCTGCACCCCCACCGCATCGATCGGAACGCCCCGCGCCCGCAGACGCCGCACCAGCATCATCACCTGCCCGCGCTTGTCGATCTGCTCCGGCGTGTCCAGCTCGATCCCGTAATCGTTGTACGTCAGCAGCGCATGCGGGTCCGCCGGTCGCGCCGTGCGAAACGCCAGCTCGATGTACCCTGGCCCAATCAGCTTCAGCCACGGCGAATCCCGCAGCCCGTCCGGACGCCCGCTCTTCACGTCCACCGCCTCATTCACCACGTCCCACGACTGCATCTTCCCCGCATACCGTCCCGCCACCGTCGCAATATGCTGCGTCAAAAAATGCGCCGCGTTCTCCCGATTCACCGTGGTCGCGAACCACGCCGGCAAATCCTCATGCCAGCACAGATTGTGTCCCCGCACCCGCTGATTGTGCGTCAGCGCAAACACCATAATGTCGTCCGCGCCGCGAAAATCAAACTGATCGGCAGCCGGCCGCAGCGCCCCCCACTTCATCGCGTTCTCCGCCACCAGAAGGTTCGCCTGCTCCGCCACGGTCTTCGCGTACTCCGGCTCGCCATCCAGCTTCTCGGGATTCACCGCACAGCCCACCAGCATCCCATGCGCCGCAGCCGCCGCCCGCAGCGACCTGGGTCCGTTCACATCGGCCAGCGTTGGAGCCTGTCCCCGCGCCGCCGGCGCAGCCTTCGCGGATGTCTTCCCTCCGCCGCACCCCAGCGGCAACACCGCCGCCGCTCCACCCGCCGCCATCGCCGCAGCCGCGTCTCTCAGAAACTCCCGCCGCGTCCTGCGCTCGCCCATCACGCTCCCGGCTCCGGCCCGCGATTGCCGCCCGCGTGTTTCCACGTGTCCATCCGATCCGTCCAGCGCAGAAAACGCAGCAGATTTCCCTTCTCCCGCCACGCAAACCCCATCACATCCCCCGCGCGCAGCTCCTCGGCCTTCATCCCCGAGTAGGTCTCAATCCGCCACTTCACATACTCGCTCCGCCACGGCCGCAGACGATGACCCGTGGTCGCATTCCACAAGAAACGCAAAGCGCCCAACATGAGCGACTGTCCCTCTTTTCGATAGCTCTGGCCTGAGTATAAGCGGCTGCCCCATCAAACCCCCGAAACTTCCCGATAGCCGAGCAACCAGACCTGGCGATCCGGAAAAAACGCTGTCATCCCGACCGAAGCGCCGCCCGGGTCTCTCCAGCGCTGCACCGTGCATCCCGGCGCGAGTGGAGGGACCCCCGTAGCGAAACGAACTGCACGCATCACCCCAGCTCCGGACGCGGAGGGATCGGTGGCGCAGCCCCCGAAAGAATCTCAAGCGTTGCGTTCGTGCTCGAAAACTCCGTATCGCCGACCGTCCAGGGTTTTCGCCACCAAAAAACGCTGTCATCCCGACCGAAGCGCCGCCCGGGTCTCTCCAGCGCTGCACCGTGCATCCCGGCGCGAGT
>JBAUZR010000513.1:0-2129 GCA_049585375.1 Acidobacteriaceae bacterium | reverse complement strand
CTTCGGTACGAAAGCGGGAAGGCGGAATTGCGGATGGGTGGGCGGGTGATTGCGGATGTGGAGGGTGTGGTGCGGCTGGTGACTACGCGGGCGGGCGAGGTGCGGGAGGCGGTGGGAGTCGGCGATGTGGAGGGCGCGGTGACAGTGCGGGTGCCGGGCCGGGCGGCGAGGAAGTTGCGGATCAGGCCGAATGAAAGGGTTCAGCTGTAGGGGTGAAGGCCAGGATTTCACCACAGAGGACACGGAGGACACAGAGCGCGGCGCGGGGTTCGGCTGTAGGGGTGAGGGTCAGGATTTCACCACAGAGGACACGGAGGACACAGAGCGCCGTGCGGGGGTTCCTCCACTGTGCGCCGGGAAGCATCTTGCATCGCTGGAAAGATGCTACCCGGCGCTTCGGTCGGGATGACACCGTGTCAGGCGACCTTGCGGGCTACTGTGTTGCCGATGGAGCGGACTTTGCGGGCTGCTCTTTCGGTTGCGGTTGGACGGGTGAAGTGGTGCCAGAGGTATGCGCCGGCACCGATGGTGACGCCGAGGCCGGTGAGGACGGTCTTGAGATGGGATTCGCCCCAGAACTCCCAGCTGTGGTCGCGGGCGCGGTCGTCGAAGACGCCGTGCGCGCCGTGGTCGCCGGCGACGGGCTCATAGAGATTGTCGGGGCGGTTGGGGTCCTCATGGCCGTCGTACTGCTGGGCATCGTAGCCCATGCGGGCGAGGTAGTGGTCGGCTAAGCCGGGGGCGATTTTGTTGCCGAAGATGGCTTTGACGGTCGATCCGCCGACGAAGTACTCACGGCGATTGGGGTGGTGTGCGGCATGGTAGATGGCTTGCGCGGCGACTTCCGGCTGGAAGATGGGCGGGACGGGCTGCGCTTTGCGCGGGAGCTTGCTGCGGCACCAGCCGAACTGAGGCGTGTTGAGGGCGGGCATCTGCACGATGGTGGTGCGGACATTGCTCTTGTCGTGAAGAAGTTCGGTGCGGAGCGAGGCGTAGAAGCCCATGACAGCATGCTTGGAGGCGCAGTAGGCGGCCTGGAGCGGGATGCTGCGATAGCAGAGAGCGGAGCCGACGTGCACGATGGTTCCCCGGTCGCGGGGCAACATGTGCCTGAGGGCGGCGAGGGTTCCGTTGACGTAGCCGAGGTAGGTCACTTCGGTGACGCGGCGGAATTCTTCGCCGGTCATTTGTTTGATGGGCGAGAAGACGGAGGTCATGGCGTCGTTGACCCAGATATCGATGGGGCCAAGCTCGCGTTCGACGCGGTCGGCGGCGGCTTCGACGGCGGATGGATCGGCGACGTCGAGCTGCAGGACGAGGGCTTTGCCTCCGGCGGCTTCGACTTCGCGGCGGGCGCCTTCAAGACCGTCGGTACCTCGGGCGATGAGGCCGATGGAAGCGCCATGACGGGCGAATTCGCGGACGGTGGCGCGGCCGACCCCGGCCGAGGCTCCAGTGATGACGACAACTTCAGGTTTCTTCACGATGTGGTGTTCCTCCCCTGGTGATGGGATGCGGGCAGGCGGAGAATTCCGTCGCGGTGCGATATATTCTGCAGTTACGATCCAGTGAGATAACCGGACGCTGGAGTTCGCCATCGAATCCGTTGTTGCGGTACGGCGAAGTGCCGTCCGCTGCGGGCCTTCTCTATGTCCAGCTCATCCAGCTCGGCTCCCATTGATCGCGTGACGGTGGCGAGCTATACGATTCCGACGGACGCGCCGGAGTCAGACGGGACGCTGGAGTGGAATCGCACGACGATTGTGATTGCGACGGTGTCGGCGGGCGGCGAGGACGGGCTGGGATACACGTATGCGGACAGCCCTACCGGGGCGCTGATTCACGCGGTGCTGCGCAATGTGGTGAAGGGCATGGACGCGATGGCGCCGGCGGCGGCGTACATGGCGATGTGGCAGAAGATCCGGAATCTGGGGCGGGCAGGGATCTGCTCGATGGCGATTTCCGCGGTGGACAGTGCGATCTGGGATGTGAAGGCGCGGCTGCTGGGCGTGCCGCTGGTGACACTGCTGGGGCAGGTGAGGCCGGGCGCGGAGGTGTACGGCAGCGGGGGATTCACATCGTATTCGGATCAGCGGCTGTGCGAGCAGCTGGGGGGATGGGCGCAGCAG
>JBAUZR010000512.1:0-3953 GCA_049585375.1 Acidobacteriaceae bacterium | reverse complement strand
GCCGATACGAATCAATGGATCGAAAACTTCCCTACCGGAACCGACGCCCATTCGGTATCGGTCAACCCCGGCAATAACCAGATATTTGTACCAATCGAGAATCCGAATCCGCTCTGCGGAACGCTGCCCGGCTGTGTTTCGGTCTTCACCGACGCCCACCGGAGAGACCGGCACTAACAACTTCGGATAACTCAGCAGGACTCGAGAGTGATACGGGGGCGACGATATCGCCGTATCACTCTCCGCAACTCGGAGCCTTCACACCGGAACTCTCACGGCTGCTGCGCCTCTCGGCTCTCCGTGTCCTCGCCGGCGAACCGCCTGCATTTCCCCGGAGTCGTCAGAACAGGATCCGCATCTCCATTATCAGATTGTGATTGTAGAGATAGAAGCGCGACGTCGCGATCTGCATCCCGCCATCGAAAACCGCTGCCGGGTGCCGGAATCCCCAGCCGTCCTCTCTGATCAGAAAGAATGCCGCCGGCGTCAGAAAATTCTGTGTCCGGCCGTCGTACGGTCCGCCGAAATTGAAGGTCGCGTTGTTTTCGATGTCGAACCACGTGCGCGCAGTCGCGTGGACCTGCCCCGTGGCATTCCATTCCACCGCTCGACCCTGCTGATCGATCCTGCCGCTGGGCAGTACCCCGTTCAGCGTCGACTGCACATCGAAACGCCCAAACACCTTGCCCGCCGCCACCTTCGGCAGCGTATAGCTCGTCAGAGCGCCGTTCTGGCAGGCGCCCGGCCCAAACCCCTCCCCCAGCATCGCCGTTACAGCAAAGTTCCCGCCCTCCGCATTCCCCGACGCCATCCGAAACTTCATCTGCGCCGACGCATTCCCCCACCCGTCCGGAAATTCCTGGCTGTGATTCCTGAAGAACGCAGGCGGATTCAGATCCAGCTGCCAGCGCGTTCCCCCGATCAGGCTGACCCCATGATTGTTCCCGTAGCTGATGATCCGCTCGCTGTGCGCGCTTGATTGCGCCACCGACAGCCGTACCGCCTGCGCCAGCCGCGAGTCCGACTGCACCAGCGGCGCCATCCACGCCGGCTGCAGAGCCGACATCCTGGCGTTGTTGCCGCGGAACCGCTCCCAAACCGTATCCTGAGCCTTCGCCGGCTGCACGCACGCCGCGCACACTCCCGCGCTCCCAAGGACCGCCGCGATCAGAGTTTTCTTCACACTTTGAGATCATCCTGGCAGGAGCGCAACCAGACATTCAGTGACTCAGCGCACAGGTGGCGCTCTGTGCTCTCCGCGTCCTCTGTGGTGAGCCAAACAGGCGCCCGTTTCGACGAGAGAGGCCCTGGTCCCGCCGCCACCCCAGGCAGCAAAAAGCGCCCGGCGAACCGGGCGCTCTCGCAGCAACCTATATAAGGAGGAAGCTCAAGCCGAAACCGGCTGCTCCGCCGTCACCCGCACCGGCGTCAGCCAGCCAAACCGGTCCGGCTTCAGACCGTTCGCGATCCCGAAGAATTCATCCCGCAGCTGCTTCGTGATCGCCCCCGGATTCCCATCGGCCACCTGGATCCGATCCACCGACCGGATCGGCGTCACTTCCGCCGCCGTTCCTGTGAAGAACACCTCGTCGGCAATGTAGATCATCTCCCGCGGCAGCGCCTGCTCCACCACCGGAATCCCGAAATTCCGCGCCAGCGTCAGCACGGAGTCCCGCGTGATCCCCGACAGCGCCGAATTCGCCAGCGGCGGAGTGTACAGAACGCCATTCCGTACCAGGAACAGGTTCTCGCCCGATCCCTCCGACAGGTACCCGTTCACGTCCAGCCCAATCCCCTCGGCGTAGCCGTTGATGTCCGCTTCCATCCGGATCAGCTGCGAGTTGGCGTAGTTCGCCCCCGTCTTTGCCAGCCCCGGCATGGTGTTCGGCGCCAAACGGTTCCACGACGAAATGCAAACATCCGCCGCCTCGCCCGCCACGTACTTGCCCCACGGAAAATTGGCAACATAAAGCTCGATCGGGCAGCCCTTCGGATTCACCCCGATCTCCCCATAGCCGCGCAGCGCAATCGGCCGAATGTAGCACGGAGCCAGATTATTCGCCTCGGTGAGCTCCACCACCGCCGAGCACAGCTGATCCAGCGACCACGGCAGCGACATCCGGTAGATCCGCGCCGAATCCAGCAGCCGCTGCATGTGCTCCGGCAGCCGAAAAATCGCCGCGCCCTCCGGCTGCGCGTAGCAGCGAATGCCTTCGAAAACAGAGGAGCCGTAGTGAACCACGTGGCTCATCACGTGGATCTGCGCCTTCTCCCAGGGAATCAGATTGCCGTTGTGCCAGATTTTTGCAGTGGACTGAATAGGCATGGAAAGCCCGGCTCCTTTCAGCTCGGAAAAGTTGATTCTACCAGTTGGAATGTGGCTCTGACCCGGCAAGCCGCGCCGCTCCCGCCACCCAAAGTACCCCTCCAGTCAGCCCCGTCAACCATGCACCCGGCTCACCGCTCCACCGCCATCGCCCGCGCCGCTTCGCGTTTGCCCGGATATCCATCTGTGATTCACGGGGTTCCACCACCCCTCCCAGCCGGCGCCGCTTTGCTTCCCGTTCACAACTCTGTGCTATTCATCAGCGCAACCGGAACCTCCGTCCGGCAGAATTGGAGAACCGATGCTCCCTTCCCTCAGGCGTCTTCCCAGCCGGATCTTTGGAACTCTCGTCGCCCTCCTCATCGTCCTGGCCGTGCGCTTCTTCGAGCGCCGCTTTCGCCTGGACACCCGCCGCGACCCCGCCTGGCGCTCCCACTAACCTTTTGACTTTGCCCACTCCGGCCATTAAAGTCAGAAGTGGTCCGCCCGCGGTCGAGCCTGCCTGGCCCCCGCGATCCCAAGCGTCCCCGTCGTCTAGCCCGGCCCAGGACACCGCCCTTTCACGGCGATAACACGGGTTCAAATCCCGTCGGGGACGCCAAACAAAATCATATACTTAGACCATTATTCTCGCGTCAGACGTACAGCTTTGGTGACGCTATGGTGACGGCAGTGCCGCCCGGGAACGGCACGTTCAGATCATCCTCCGGCCCCCACAGGGCGCTCCGTGCTCCTTCGTTTCGCCGCGACTGCGCCCGTATACTGCGGCATGCGCGAAGCCGAGAACAAAGCCGGCGTGGCCGCTTATCTGGTCGGGCACGGACCGTTGCGCAGCCCTCGCCTGATCGAGCTTCAGTGGATGCGGATTCAACGATACCGAAACCTACTGGGAGCGAAATACGAAACGGGCTGGACTCAGCTCGAGGCTTTCGTCGACATCAACTTCCCGCGCGCAGATCGAATCACCGATCAGGCCTTTCCTTCTTGGTACCGGTTGCTGGAAGCCGTGCAGGACGGAAAAGTGGGCGTCGTTTATCTCGACATCCAAGAGGTGGTCGGAACAACCCATCATTACGGCTGGGTGCCTGAATCGCTGCAGAAGGCCGGGGCTCGTGTTGTTAATGCCTACTACGACACCGACGGCGCCTTGCGGGAGTTCCTGGCGCAGAGATACCGTGATCAGGCCGATGTCGGTGAGATCGATGACACTTCGGACTTTGTCGCCTTCTTCCCGGCGCTCAGCTCGGGGCTCAGTCGGGCGGCTCTCAGAAACGTTCTTCACCTGCCGGGTTGCGAGAAGACTCCTTCCGCGAATGAGCTATGGGGACAACTTGCCCGCCTCAGAGATCGAAACCCTTATGCCGCGGGACGCGTCCCGTTCATTCAGGAGGAATTGGAATGGGAATGGTCGAACCTGCTCCACAAGGTCACCGAATCAGAGCGGGCTGAAAGACGCAACCGCGAGACACTCTTCAAACTGGCGCCGGGTGGGATGGGATTGCTGGTCGACGAATACCCCAGTAGCGAAGCGACCGCACGGACGAACGATGAGCTGCTCTGGGCGGAACAGCGGATCCAATCGGAGCTGCAATTCGAAAAAGTGAAAGACGGAAACACGGTCTCCTAT
>JBAUZR010000511.1:0-3516 GCA_049585375.1 Acidobacteriaceae bacterium | reverse complement strand
GCTTCATCCTCCACGACTAACTCCGGTTCTTCGTCTTCCACGGAGAGTTCTGCGACGATCACCGCCAACGATTTCCTTCAACTTCTTGTGACGGAAATGCAAAACCAGGATCCAACCGCAAATACCGATCCCAATGAGTACATCAGCCAGTTGGTGCAGGTAAACAGCCTCGAGCAACTGGTCCAGATCAACCAGGATATTGGCGGTTCTTCCACGAGCGGCACCAGCGGCGCTACCGGGTCTGTCAGTACTCCTTCGGGGGATCCAGCGAGTGCCGCGGCCCAGATCGCGGCGGGTCAGAATGTCGCCACCGGCGGTGCACAAGACGGCAATCTGGCGCAACCTGCTGTTTCCGCTGCCGCGGCGCGGGTGGCGCAGGCACTGCAGGCCCCATCGGCACTCCCGTCGGCACAGATTTCACCCGGGGATCTGCAGACTCTCATCCACAGAACGGGAATCCATGCCGTGGCGGCAGGCAGCACCATCAGCACGGCGCGCTAAACCCGCGCTCAGTTCTCTCCAGGAGGAGTTATGTCATCGTTTTCCATTCCGCTCAGCGGGCTCAAGGCTTCATCGGAGGCGCTGAATACGATCGCCAATAATCTGGCCAACATGAACACCACGGCCTTCAAGAGTCAGAGCGTGAGCTTCAGCGATTTGTTCTATCAGCAGATCGGAACCACGGGCTCCGGCAATCCGCTCCAGGTTGGCGCCGGTACGCAGGTCGGATCTACCGAAACCGACTTCACCCAGGGTGGCGTTCAGGAGACCGGAAACAACTCCGACGTTTATCTGAACGGCGGTGGTTTCTTCGTCGTTCAAAGCGGAGACTTAACGGAATACACACGAGCCGGCAACTTCACCCAGAGCAGCGACGGACACCTGATTACCCAGGACGGACAGAACGTCATGGGCTATCCCGTCGTGAATGGCGTCGCTGACACCAATGCGCCCCTCGTTCCCATCGTCATTCCGGCCAATGCGGTCGAACAACCCCAGGCCACCTCATCGCTTTCTCTCACGGCGAACCTCGATGCTTCATCGGCGGTCGGGAGCACGGTTCCGGCCCAGGTCACCATTTATGACTCGCTGGGCGTAGCCCACGTCGCCACGATCAATTTCACCAATCAGGGCAGCGGCAACTGGTCCTATAACATATCCCTTCCCGATACGCTCGCGTCCAGTGCGACGACCGATTCAACCGTCAGTCCCCCCGTGACGACGAACACCTACACATTTGCCCAGAGCGGCGGCAGCACCGGTACCGTCGATCCCTCCACCAGTCTCACAATCTCCGGCGATACAGCAACTGGCACGGCCTCCATCGTCGCTCCCACCGTCACCGCCGGAGAGTCTCTGAGTACGTACGCCACCGCGCTGAACGACGCCCTCACGGCGGCGGGGATCCTGAGCACCAGCGCTTCGGTCAGCGTGGGCGCCGGCGGCAATACGCTGGCGATCAGCGGCGACAGTTTCTCGACTTCGGGAAGCGTGGTGCAGGAGCCGGTTTCGACGGGTTCGTCCGGCGCACTGAGCTTCAATGGCAACGGCAACCTGATATCGCCAGCGGGGAACCTCAGCGGCATAACCTTCAGCGGGCTGTCGGATGGCGCGACCGCGCTCGATTTCTCCTGGAATCTGTACGGAGCCAACAACCAGCCCACGATCAGCCAGGTGGCCGAGGCCTCAGGCGTCTCCGGCACGACCCAGAACGGCTACGCGGGTGGGGAGTCGAACGGCTTCACCATCGATTCCAGCGGAGTGATTTCCGCCACGTTTACCAACGGTATGACAACGCCGGTCGGTCAGCTGGCGCTGGCGAATGTCACAAACCCGCAGGGAATGGAGCTGGTGGCCGGCAACAATTATCGAACCTCCCTGGCATCGGGGACCGCGAGCGTGGGGGTTGCTGGATCGTCCGGACTCGGCACGATTCAGGACGCAGCGCTCGAGGCCTCGAATGTAGACATCTCGACCCAGTTCTCCAATCTGATCGTGGAGCAGCAGGCGTTCGATGCGAGTTCGAAAGCGATCACCACTTTCGACACGATCTCGCAGGATACGCTGAACATGATTCACTAGGCACCGCTGGTCGGAACGCCGCCCAGAACCTGCTCGTAGAACCGCTCATACAGCGGGAGAATCTTCGAGGCGCAGTAACGGCTCTGGGCGGTGCGCCGCGCCGCGTCCGCCATGGCGTTATAGCGGTCGGAGTCGCTCAGCAGCTCAACCGCGGCTGCGGCCATCGCCTCGACATCACCGACAGGGAACAGCCGTCCGTTCGCCCCGTCCTCGATCAGCTCCGGCACCCCGCCCACACGCGTCGCAATGGTGGGAACCCGGCACGCCATTGCCTCCAGAGCGACCAGCCCAAACGACTCCTGTTCGCTCGGCATCAGCAATAGATCCGCCAGAGGAAGGATCTCCGAGACATTGGCTTGCTTGCCCAGAAAATGAACGCGGTCCTGAATGCCCTTGCGATGCGCGATATATTCTGCCGCCGATCGGTCCGGTCCATCGCCGATCATCAGCAGCCGCGCCGGAACTTCGCGGACGATACGCGAAAAAATGCGCACCACATCGGCGGTTCGCTTCACCGGACGGAAGTTGGAAAGGTGCATGAGAATCTTCTCGCCCGGTTCCGCATAGCGCGCCCGTCCTGCTTCTCGCTCCGCTTCGCTCAGCGGTAGATAAATATCGCAGTTCACGAAGTTGGGAATCACTTCGATGGCTCTCTTCGGCTGAAACTCCTGCAGGGTTCTTTCCCTCAGGTAGCTGGAAATCGCCGTGACACCGTCGCTCTCGTCGATCCCAAACCGGGTGATGGGCAGATACGAGTGATCGAGACCCACCAGAGTGATATCCGTTCCATGCAGAGTGGTGATGAATGGCAGGCGCCGATTCTGGCGGGCCAGCATCTCCCGCGCGAGGTACGCGGAAATCGAATGCGGAATCGCGTAGTGCACGTGCAGCAGGTCGAGGTCGTAATACGCCGCCACCTCTGCCATGCGAGTCGCCAGCGCGAGGTCGTAAGGCGGGTACTCGAACAGCGGATAATTCGAGACCGGCACCTTGTGGAACGTGATGTCCTGTTCTCGTCCGCGCAGACGGAACGGCTGGGAATACGCGATAAAGTGCACCTGGTGGCCGGCGGCAGCCAGTTCGATGCCCAGCTCCGTTGCGACCACGCCACTGCCGCCGTAGGTGGGATAGCAGGTAATTCCGATCTTCATATCGTGCTCTGAGGGTACAGGTTAGAGATGCATGGTGTCGTGAAAAGGCGCGGATACGAGTTGCCCGCCGAGCCGTTGCCCTGATGAACACGGTTTTCAGGTCACCGTAGTCGTGCGATCGGAATCCGGCAGCCGCAATCCCATCGCGATCGCCGCGGCCAGCAGAAACCCTCCTGAGGTTAGGCACAACGCGGCGCCCAACCCCTCCCGCTCCGACACCCGACCGATCATCCACGGCGCCACCGCGCTCAGAATCCGCCCCAGGTTATACGAGAAGCCCATG
>JBAUZR010000510.1:0-2787 GCA_049585375.1 Acidobacteriaceae bacterium | reverse complement strand
TCAGCAAATACCAATACGACCTGACGATCAGGCCAGAGGTTCAGCAGGAGCATGCGAAGAGAAACGGGTTTTGTCCTCTCCACACCTGGCAATACGAGGGCATATCTTCTCCGTATGGCGTTTGCACGGCCTATCCCTCTCTTGCGCACTCCGTAGCATCCCAACTCAACCAGATCGCAGTTGGCGGCAGTTCTTCAGAGAGACACATCGATGAGTTGATCTCTACCTACCAGACCTGCCCTGCATGCGAAGTGCGTCGGCGAGCTGAAGAGCAGGCAGTCGCAGATGCCGCGGAGTCGATATCGTGGCAATCCGCCGGCGCTCAGCAAGTGGATGCCTCAAGCCTTCCTGGTCACGCTCCGCTCACCGCAGAGCAAGTGATACACAACCTTGCCCAGATGAATCTCCATCGAGATCGGGCGCTTCATGCTTACCATGCAACAAGAACATATCAGGTGGAATACCGCGGGCTTTTTGGAACGAGGAACGCGGAGATGGTGGTGGGCGTGACCTATCTGTCGCCAGGCAGGAAAGAGTTCGTCATTCAGTCGGAGACTGGTTCCAAACTGATTATCGACAAAGTATTGAAGAAGCTGTTGGAAGCGGAAAGGGAAGAATCCCGACCGAAGATCGAACAGCAATCCGCACTGACGGACGCCAATTATCGTTTCACGCTAATAGGGCACGAAAATGGGTTCTCCGGCGATGCCTATGTCCTTGAAGTAGAGCCCAGGAGAAAAGACAAATTTCTCTACCATGGTCGGATCTGGGTCGACGCGGGAGACTTTGCAGTCGTGCGGTTGAAGGCGGAGCCTACGGAGAACCCGTCTTTCTGGACCCGGAAAGCAGACATCAATGAGGTGTACACGAAGGTAAGAGACTTTTGGCTTCCTGCCAGTAACCACAGCGTCACCGCGATTCGGCTTGGAGGCCATGCCGATCTGACCATTGAGTACACAAACTACGAGATCACGGATGCCGAGCAGGTGACCAGCCTGGCGGCGCCCCCAACGACTCTCACTGCTGAAACCGCTCGTGCACAGGAGTAGCATCAACTCTGCAATTGCTGGGAAACCCAGTCAACACTCTTTCGCTATCGGGAGTCCTGGACCGGCGAAACGGCGATTTCGTCCGCTCATTCCTCGGATCTTTCACTGATCTCGGCGAGCGAGTTGTCCTTTGGGCAAGTCTCTGCGACGGCGGCGAACCGCCGTAAAGGTTGCACGCCCCGCAGGCAGGAAGACCGAGAAACATGTGCCGGAACGACCCTGCCGAGACGAACTCCAAACGCGTATTGACCCGCCGATGCGGTCAATGATTCCCGAACTCACCCATAATCCAAGCCCCGTTCCGGCTTCTCCCTTTGTGGTGAAAAAAGGCTGATAAATTCGCGCTCGATCCTGCGGTGCAATACCACTCCCGGTATCAGCGACCGAGAAGCAATAGCCAACTGAGCCATGGACTTCACAGAGCCAGCGGGGAGCAGGATACAGGTGCAGGATGACCTGTCCGCCAGTGGGTGTGGCATCAAGCGCATTGAGCAACAGGTTCGTGACGACCTGAACAATTTCACTTCTGAAGGCCAGAATGGCACCATCAATCTCGAGGCGCTGATGAATAACGATTCCTTGTCTCTCTGCCTGAGGGCGATAAAATTCCGACACTTCGCGGAGCACCGCGTCCAGGCTGAATACTGCAGGCTTGTTACTGTCGCGGTGAAACTTCAGCGACTGAGTAGCGATGCGGGTCAGACCCTTCAACTGGCCTTCTATTGTAGCGATGTACGCCTGCGCCTCTGCGCTGGTTTGGAGAGGAGCCAGGAGGTATACGAGATTGCTAATTGCTTCTAAAGGATTGTTAATCTCGTGGGCCATGGCTGAGGCGAATCTCGCGGTCACCGCCAGCTTTTCGCTGTGCACCAGGGCCTGTTCCATCCTCTTCCGCTCGGCGATTTCAAGTTGCAGCTCGGCGTTCAGCCTTTCTGCAGTTTCTATAAGTTCATGCTGGCGCACTCCTGACAACAGCAGTTGCTCATTGACGGCGATGGCTCGCTGCTGGAATTGGGTAGTCTCCGTGACTTGCATTGCAAGTCACGCTGGGTGATCCTCTGCGCCATAGAGGGCCCACACCGAATATGACCGGCGAGCGGGATGAGCTTCTGTCCGTCCCGGCTCCGTCTGGACTGCGAATTCCCCGGTACTGTATACGCGGTTCAGCAATGCAAGGCATCCCTCCCACGGCACGGCCTCTGCAAAGGGCTTCCCGGTCAATTCATCTTTCGTCTTCGAGAGCAGCCGGCAAAAGGCAGGATTGACGTACCGCAGGATGTGATTTGATCCTGCTAATGTAGCCATCGGCAGGGGCGAATTGTCCACAATTGAGCGCGCGCTGTTCGATACATCGGGCTCCGGCCCGAGGCGAGAGATCGCATCGGCTTCCCGATCGTCGGATGTTTCCTTAGGTTTGACTCTTGATTTCCGAATCATGGGAAGACCGTTCTTCCTGAGCGGACCGGTTCGAACGTAACGGCAGTCCGCTAATGAGACGCTGATAGCCTGTGAGGCGTTGGTCCACGATCACCACACCCTTCGAAGTGATTTCATACTCACGGATATCTTTGGCGTGATTTCCGCCGCGCATCTTGATAACGGCCATAATCTTGCGAAGCTGATCATCAATCGATACATACCGGAGCCGGATGATGTCATCGCAAAGGAAAGAGATTGAGTAGGTGCTGAAGGGAAATTCGGTGAACGACTCATCCACTTCAACCGTGCTGAGAATCGT
>JBAUZR010000509.1:0-1863 GCA_049585375.1 Acidobacteriaceae bacterium | reverse complement strand
CTACAGCGCCGACTGAGACCGCTGCTCCCGCGCACACGGTTGCCGGCGCAAAGACGCACGCGGCCCATGCGCAGGCTCCCAACACCGTCGAGGCCGCCAGCCAGAGCGATATCGTTGTCGAGAACGAGCTCTATCGCATCACGTTCACCAATCGCGGCGCGGCCGTCAAATCCTGGATCCTGAAGAAATACAGGGGCGATGACCAGAAGACGCCTCTCGATCTGGTGAACCACGACGCGGCAGCGCAGTTTGGCCTGCCTCTCTCGCTTTTCACCTACGACGCTGCGCTGAAGAACAAGCTGAACTCTGCCCTGTACGTGCCATCGTCGTCCGGCACCCTCGCCGTGCCCGGCACCCTGAGCTTTGAATATTCCGCGGGCGGCCTCACCGTTCATAAGACCTTCCGCTTCGACTCCAGCTACGTCATCCATGCCGACGTCATGGTCACGCAGAACGGCGCGCCCGTGACCGCGCTGCTGCAATGGCCCTCCGGCCTGGGCGATCAGACGGACCTGGCGGGCTACGCGGCCAGCTTTTTCGATCAGTCGGACAACGGTAAGACCGACAGCCTCGCTGCGAAGAAAGTCGTTGGTGGCGACACCCTGCACGGCTCCTTCGACTATGCGGGCGTCAGCGATATGTACTTCGCCGCCGTCTTTATGCCGGATGTGCCCGCGGATACGACCGTTGTGACCATGCACAACGAGATCAAGGCCCCGCGCAGCCATGATCATCCCGAAGCGAATGGAGGCAGCCCCGCCCCCCTGCTTGGCGCCGCTGTGGGCCAGGGCGACGATGGCGTGCACACCCGCCTGTTCGTGGGACCCAAGCTGATGGGGCTTCTCGGTACCGTCCATACCGCCAACGGCGAGAACCTGGAGCATGTGGTCAGCTTCGGCTGGTGGAACTGGATCGCCAAACCGATGCTGCTGGTGCTGCGCTTCTTCGTCGATCACGGCATCCGCAACTGGGGCTGGGCCATTCTCGCGCTCACCCTCATCCTGAACCTGGCCATGATCCCCACCCGCATCATGACGATGCGATCGTCGCTCAAGATGCAGCGTATCCAGCCCCAGATGGATGCCATCAAGGCTAAATACGCGAAGTACAAGACCACTGACCCGCGCCGTCAGGAAATGAACCAGGAGATGTTTGCTCTGCAGCGCAAAGAAGGCGTGAACATGTTCGGCGGTTGCGTGCCGATGCTGCTGCAGTATCCGCTGCTGATCGGCTTCTATGAAATGCTCCGCTACGCCATCGAGCTCCGCCAGGCGCACTGGCTGTGGCTCCCCGATCTTTCTGCGGCCGATCCCACCCACATCCTGCCGGTCTTCTTCATCGTTTCCATGTTTCTCTCGCAGTTCTTCACGCCCTCCCCGGGCATGGATCCCCGCCAGCAGCGCATGATGGCCTTCATGATGCCGGTCATCTTCGGCGTCATGATGTGGAACATCGGGTCGGGTGTGGCGCTCTACTGGGCGGGCAGCAACCTGCTCGGCGTGGGCCAGCAGCTCATCATGAACCGCACCAGCATGGGGCAGGAAATTCGCGCCATCGCTGTGAAACGGGCAGCCAAGCGCCAGGCAAAACACTGAAAATCGACGCCCGCATTGGTTGCCATGTTCTAATTACGTCGGAATGCGATACTAATAGCCGATGCCGATTGATGACTACTCCGCTGCTGCGAAAAAAATAGCAGAGCTTCTGCAATCGCTGATCCATCTGGGTGGGCTGCGTCTGAAATTCCGGATCACCGCGGGTCCCGGCGCCGCGGATCCGGCGGGCCTCGAAGCCAGGGAGATCTACGTTGAGCTCGCGGGCCCCGATGCCGGCCTGCTGACGCAGCGCGGCGGCGAACTGCTG
>JBAUZR010000508.1:0-10670 GCA_049585375.1 Acidobacteriaceae bacterium | reverse complement strand
CAATGCCGCCCTGGTGGATCAGGACTGAGGCGCGGGGAAAAATCTGCGAATAGGGAGCGTAGCGGGCGACGCAGATGGAATCAGGGAGTTTGCGTTTGGGCAGGTTGCGATCGTCGGCGCCGACGAGGAGCACCGCGCGCTGGCCGAGTCGCTCGGCAGCCTCGGCACTTTGTTCGTAGAAGTCGCCCGCGTGCATGACGGCGGCGGATCCCAGGGTGAAGACAAGGGGAGGCGGACCGGAGGCGAGAAAGGCAGCAAGGGTGGGCTCGAGGCGGCCTTCATCTCCCGAGCCGTCGTAGTACGCGAAGCCGGTGATTTTTGCCGAGGGCGGCCAGTCCGGTTGCGGTGAGCCCATGACGGAGGAGTAGAGCGCCAGGGCGAGACGCTCGGAGTGCTTCGCGTCGAAGATGGGGTCTTTGCCGCGGGGGAGGCCGAGGTCGCGGCGAAGGGCGTAGACCGGCTCCGGCCATTGGCGCGTGACGAAGCGGGCAAAACGCGCGACCACGTGGCCCAGGGCGGGAACCTTGTCCTGCACTCGAGCGAGAGTGGGATAGGGCGGCAGCACCGGCGGGTCGTAGGCGGAGAAGAACGAGAAAGGCGCGAGGACGTAAGAGGCCCAGGGGATGCCGGTCTTTTCAGCAACCAGAGGCGCGGCGTAGGCAAGCTCGCCGGTGACCAAGAGGTCGGCGCCGCCATCGGCATGGACGGCGGCGAGGAGATCGTTGTAGCTGTCGCGCAGCGAAGGGAAGAGAAACTGGCGGAGGCCGGTTTCGGTTCCATGCTTGATGTCGTAAATCATCGCGATCAGCCGGGTGTCGTTGGGGTCCTGCTCGGGGCGGACGGGTGCGAAACCGATGCCGAGGGGCTCCACCTTGGGACGGAACATTTCGGGAACAGCGAGGACGGGCTGATGACCGCGCCGCTTGAGCTCGAGAGAGAGTGCGACGAGCGGATTGACGTCGCCGAAGGTACCGTAGGTGGAGAAGATGATTCTCATGGTTGATCAGAAGGAGGATTCAAAGACACGGAAACGGTGTTCGAGTTCCCATTCCTGCTGCGCTTTGGGGCTGGCGTGGATGAAGGCAGCACAGGCGCCCTGCGGGTTGGCGTCGCCGAGCTGGCCGCGACAGGCGGCGACTGCGGTTTCCAGCTTTTCGGGCGTGGTGCGGACCCAGAGACTGTCGCCGGGCAGGAAGGCATGCTCAAGGGAGGTGCGGACCATCAGCTTGAGGTCGTGATAGGTGAGCGGGTATGTATCGGCGGCGCGCACAAATTCGTGGGTGAGATCGATGCGGGAAACGCCTTCGTCGTCGGTGGAAAGGGCGACCGGCACACCGGCTTTGCGATAGAGCATGAAGGGGTGGTCATTGCCTCTGACGTTGAGGATGACGTCGTTGCTGGTGAGATTGATTTCCACCATGATGTGGCGGTCGGCCATCTCCTTCATGAGCTGCCAGGGGTGGTCCTCGAACATAATGTCGACGCCGTGGCCGATCCGCTCGGCGTGACCCTGCTCGACGGCGGAGCGGATGTGAAAGGTGAGGCCCTGGGGCGGGACCATGCCTTCGGCGAGTTCTCCGGCATGCAGGGAGATGTGCACCTGGGGGTACAGATTGTGCAGGGTATCGAACATATGCATCTGCAGGCGGTAGTCGCGCATGGCGAGATAGCTGTCCTCGGGCTGGACGAGATTGATGCCGACGACGTCAGGGTCGGCGGAGGCAAGCTCGAAGCCGAGCAGGGACTGCGCGAAGACTTCCTGGGGCGGCTCTTCGCGCTTCACCTGATAGAGGAAGCGCACGGTGACGCGGCAGGCCGGGGCGGCGTCAGGCTGGCCGCAGCGTTCGAGGCGATTACGCTGCGCCAGGGCTGCGGCGAATTCGGCCTGCAGGCTGGCGACGTTCCGGTGAAAGCTCGGATCGGCGAGCAGTTGCGTGCGAAAGGCGGCCAGATCGGGGTTCCAGCCAAGCTTGTTCGACAGGGCGCGGACTGCGGCGTAGTCGCCGGTCTGCATGAGCTCGAGATACTGCTCGTTTTGGGCGGCGGCGTGGGTGGCCAACTCGTCGATCCACTCGCCGGCGAAGCGGTTGTCGTCGCCGAAGCGGGCGAAGGTATTGAAGAAGTGATCGTGGCCGGAATCGCCGGTGACCGGAACAAAAGTGCGCATGGAAAGAGCGTCGATCAGCGCGTCGTAGAGGGTCTGATCGGCCGGCAGCGCGATGGCCGGCGACTCTCCCGGCGGACAATCGGGGACGTGGTGCTTGTCGTCGATGAGAAGCTGTGCGCCATTCACGCAGTCGCGGTCTTCGCCCGCTTCGCGCAGAAAGGTCTCAGCATAGACGGCGCCGCTGAGGTGCATGTGGAGGTCGGCCCCTTTAGGCATGCGGTAGAGAAAGTCGCGCAGGGCAGCCGGACCTTCTTCGCGAGCTTTGCTGAAGGCATGGGCCGCGCGGAGTTCGGAGGCTGGCGGAGCGGTCGCGGCGAGGGCTGCGCGGCTAAAAGAAAGAAAAAAACAGAAGAGCAACGACGCTGCGGTGCAGTAGCGGCGAGAGCGCTGGAGGAGCGGATGGTACTCCGGCATGGACTCCATGGGTGCGACAAGTGTAACCCGCGTCGATCTCTCGCGATGTGAACGGGCGAGCCTCGGGGACGGAGAACCCTTTGTTATACTGAGGGTCGGCTGTCGAGCAGGCGCGGACTGCGGTATTCCGCTGTCTCCGACGGTCCCCTTCCTCGCTGGTTTTCTCCCGGCGGCCAGGTAGCTCAGTGGTAGAGCGCGGCCCTGAAAAGGCCGGCGTCGGCGGTTCGATCCCGTCCCTGGCCACCATCCTTACATCCGAGTTCGTCCAGATGGTTGTATCAGGCATGCGTGAAGGATTTGAAAGGGTCCCGCGAAGTCAAGCTGATCCATCCGCTCAAAAATGAGGCAGCCCACGGAAAGTGGTCTGCCGACAGTTCCGGCCTGGATCTCTCACTGACAATCAAAGGAACACTCTTGATGCTCATCTCTCCCCAACATCCGTCGGGAACATGCATTCACGTGCAGTTCCCGCGCCGCGACGCCCATGCATAACCTCGATGATCAGGCTGCTTTAGCGGTACGAATTGGCGCTGCAGCCACGACCACCTCGACAAGCCCGGTGGCTATGTCATAAACGAGGCCGGAGATGAGCCACTCCCCCGGCAATGCCGGCATCGCTCTTAGTGCAGCAACATTAACAGCCACCGACTTGCGCGGACCGGGAACTGGTCGCAACCTCGCCGCGCAAGGAAATGCTCTCGGCGTTCCGGCGTGCCGGGGACGGCTCGAACCCGGGATCTCATCGCTGCCGAAAAGCTGATGAGCCAGCAAAGCCGGTATGCGAAAGCGGTAGCCAGATCGATCTCCTATCCATAAAGCACGCGTGTGACAGAAAACTGACACTGTGTCCGATAGCAGACGGCGTAACCGCGACTCCCGAAATGCCGCGTGATGCGGAACCTCGGGATCCACCTGGTATTTGTCGATTTTGCCGTCGAGTGCGCCATCGCGAGTGAGTGGAGAGGGAATTGCATCGTCATGATGCAGGAGCAAAGCGAAGATGGAAACGCAGACATTTACCTTTGCCGCCTCGCGGTTTGTGCCGGTGGCGGTGGGATTCTTTGGTCTTGGCACTGGCTATTTCGTCTGGGGAGGCCAGGCATTGTTTGGCTTTCCCAGCTCCAGCCCGGAGGTGAACAAAACCATGGGGATGTGGGGCTTCTGGATGCCGGGGTTCATGCAGTTCCTCGCGGGCACCTATCTTCTGGTGGGGCTCACGTGGTTCGGTGTCTTTCAGAACGTGGCCCCTCTTTACATGGCAGGGCTGGCGTTCACCTCATACGGGATCCACTGGTTTGCGATGGCGCACCGCCGCTACATCGGATCGAGCGCCCAGCCGGATGGATGGATGGCGATCGCGTTTCTGTTTATCAGCATTCTGGGCACGGATGTTTTCGCCCGAGCTAGCGATATCCCGGTAATGATCATCTTCGTCGGCCTGGTGCTGATCTACGCGACGGAGATTCCGGTGCGCCTGTTCTCCTGGGAAGCGGGGGAGCGTCTGGTGGGGTTCTTCCAGGTAGTTACCGGAATCTGGCTGATGTACTGCACGTATGCCATCACCGTGGACCTTGCTCTGGGAGCAAAGGCCTGGATCTAGAACCGCACATCAGTCTATGGATTTCATTCGGCTCACGGCAGGGTGAAGCAGGGCCGGTGGTGGTTCCCACTTCGGTGGCTTCAGAGAGCGGCAAATCGACTGTGATCGGGGGATGGTCCGAAAGGCGATCCGGTGTTGCCTGGTTCAGCTCCCGCATCGTCCGCGGAAAGGCGGGCGCCAGGAGCCACGGCTGATCGGCTCCGCGCGGGCTCTCGGTGTATGGCTTGACAAAGATCCAGTCGAGCCTGAATCGGCCGACGATGCCGCCATAATCGCGCGCGAAGGCGTAGGTCGGGACAAAGCCCTTGCGTGCGCGTTCATTGCTGTCCGCCAGCGTTCCTCGGCGGCCGTTCAGGGTCCGGCCGCGCTCGCCACGAAAATCGAAACTGCGGCCATCGGCAAAACGGAACCTCTCGACGGTCCGGAAAAGAGGTTGCTCCCGATTGTTCCACACGACCGGCAGATGGAAGGCTGTCGGATCGTTATAACCGTGGAAGTAGCGCACCGGAACCTGCATGTGCTGCCAGATACCCAGCGGATTGAACCAGGAGATCGTCTGGCCGATCCAGAACTGATAGTCCGTGACCCGGCTCATGATTTCATTCCGAACCGAGGTGGGCGTATTGGTTCGGCCGGTGGTGTTGAGATCGCCCGCGAGAATTACGGGATTGCGCATGGGCTCGATTTCCGCGAAGAGGGTCCGGATCTGGCGCAACCGACAGGCAGGGGGGCAGCGATTCTCGAGATGCGTAGCAACGATGGTTACCTGTCCTCCCGGAACTGAAGGGACGGCGAGGCTCACGATCAGGGCCATGCGTCCGCCTTGGCGAATCTCGCGATCGATTCTCTCGCCGAAGAGCCGCTGCACGGTCCAGCGCCGGCCTTTTTCGAGGCGCGCCGCTTCCTGCACCTCTTTTCCATACCAGTCGTAGCAAACGGGCAGCCGCACGATCCGTGCGTCGCGGATGGGGTAGCGGCTGAGAACCGCGGTGCCATGCAGTCCCAGGTAGCGATCCGGATCCACGCTCAGATCGCTTTCCAGCCGGCGGGTCTCGCCGGGGTCGGGCAGCTGCACTTTCTCCGTGCCGAGAGCGAAGATGGGATCCACTTCGACGAATTCCACCCCAAAGGCGGAGTTCATGTGGAGCGCAGCCGCCAGCTCCGCGGTGACGTTGCGGTACCCTGTACGCTTCATTCCCCAGTCGGCTTCGTTGAGAACCAGGACATCGACACCCTGCAGGGCGGACAGCTGCGACTCGACAGCATCGCGCCGAGACGGGCTGAGGTGGTCTGCCTGAGCGAGACGTTCGAACGCCGGCGTATCGGTCAGGGCGGCGCGGATGGGATCGAGGTTCAGCCCGCGCTCGATATTCCAGAGCCCCACACGCAGCGCGGAGGGATTCCGGGAATCGAGGCCGGCGTGTTCCTGGGTCGCGTCGTTGTGGAGGAACGGAATCTCGAGGAGAGTCTGCATCTGCGCGCCGAGCGGGCCGCCGGGATGCGGGGTGCGGGAGAGCGCGACCAGATCATCGAACGAAAGCAGCGACGGCCCCTGATCCGAAGATGCGACAGGCGGGGAATCCTGGTCCACTGCCTGTCCTGATGCGTATACGGGCATCAGGACGAGAGACAAAGCCACCCTCAGAAGAAACGAGGCTCTCATGCTTCGCCGCCCAGTTGCGCGGTGTGGTGCTCGGTGCGAGGTGTGCGTGACCTGACCGGCAACGCCTCCCGCGAAATGCCGGCGACCCGATCCTGCCAGCGAAACGCAGCGCGCACGAGAAATATGTTCAGCGAAATGGAGAGCAGCGAGGCCGCGATCATGGCGCTGAAAATCTCCTCGCTCACCAGCCCGGCAGAACGTGCAACCTGCACCAGGACAAAAGAAAGCTCACCGATCTGCGTGAGGCCGGCGGCCACCACCACCGTGGTGCGGAGCGAGTAGCGGAAGAGCCACACCACACCGCCCCACACCAGAAACTTGCCGATGACGATCAGTCCCAGCAGCAACGCCAGCAGCGGCAGGTTGTGGACCAGCGTTCGCGGGTCGATCAGCGTGCCCAGCGACACAAAGAATAGAGCCACAAAGGCATCGCGGAGCGGCACGAGCTGCGTGTAGGCGTCGTGCAGATCGTCGAGGCCGCTGATGGAAAGGCCTGCGAGAAAGGCGCCCAGAGCGACGGAGAATCCGGCAGCTTCAGCCAGCGCCGCTGTGCCCAGACAAACAGCGATGGCGGTCAACAGGAACAATTCTGCATTGCAGGTGGCCTTTACCTTTCGCAGCAGCCGGGGAATTACTTTGATGGCCGCGAAACTCAGCGGCACGAGGAGCAGCAGGGCCTTTCCCATGGTCCACGATGCCTGCAGCAGCCGGCCTTTTCCGGGGGTACTCACGATCGGGATCACCACCGTCATGCAGATGACAGCGAGATCTTCCACGAGAGTGATGCCGATCATCACGCGCGCATAGGTGTCCGTGAGTCTGCCGGAGTCGCTGAGCAGGCGCGCCAGCACCATGGTGCTGGCTACGGATACACTCGCGCCGATCACCAGCGCTTCGGAGAAGCTCCATCCGGCGAGTTGGCTCGCTGCAAATGCCAGCCCAACGATCGCCATGATGCCGAGGGGAGCGCCAATGAGCGCCACCCATTTCACGCGCAGCAGATCGCGAAGCGAGAATTCAAACCCAATGGAAAACATCAGCAGGACGACTCCCACCTCGGCGAGGGTCTCGAACGTATGGAGGTTGGAGAGATGCGGGCCGGGCGTGAATGGGCTGATCACCAGTCCGCCCAGCACGAAGCCGAGAATGAGCGGCAGACGCAGGCGCCAGGCAACTGCCCCGCCGCACACCGCCGCCAGAAAGATATAGGTCAGATCGCGAAATAGAAGCGGATTCGATTCCATGGGACGTCTCTCCGTTCACACTGGTTGAGGAGTCGGGTGGCGGCGCTCACTGGACCACCGGCGGCCGGACCCGAGTGGCCGGCTCCAGCGAGGCGGTGACGATGTAGCGCTGGGGCGCGCGGCCGAGGTAGTGGAAGGGATAGCAGGTGACCAGGGTAAGCGACGGCGCGGGACGCGGATCGAGAACCGAGACATCGTCGGGCATGACGATCTGGGTTCGCTCGACGATATACCTCTCGACGCCGTTCCTCGTTTCGAGTTCGATGGGGTCGCCTATACGCACCTTTCCGAGGTTGCGAAAAAAGCCGTCGCGGTGGGCAGCGATGCCCATGTTCCCCGCCTCGCCGGGCAGCGCGGTTCCGGCGATTCTTCCGGCGGCGTGGTTCAGGGTAAGCACATCGGTTCCGTCGAGAACGGGCACGTCGAGATGAATGGCGGGAATCCGAAGCACGGCCAGCGGCATGCCGGCCGCGTCTGTCGTATCGATGGCGTGGCCGCTTCCATCGGCGTTCGCCGCCGCGCCGCCGGGATGCAGCGATGGATCCTCCGGCGCCATGCTGGCCCGCGGAGTCGCGGGGGCAGACGGCTCCGCTGCCGGGAAAGCTACCAGTAACGCGTCGGAGGTGAGAAAGCGATCGACCTGGGCCGCGGCAAAGACGGCGAGCAGGACTACACCAGTGACCAGCAACGCGTATTCAATCGAGGTCCGGATGAAACGAGCCGGCTGCGGCTTTGCGCCGGCAGAAGTCCGCGATCCGTTGAGCCCATCGTTGCATTCAGGCATGAAGTTATCTCCTTTCTGCAGCCGGCTCAGGACGCGAGCGACTGCCGCCGGGGTCCGCGGCCGGAACGTGAGAGGCCGGGCTGCAGGGACGAGCCCAGGCTGGCTCGCGCGCGGAGGAGCCGCGACTTTGCGGCGCTGACGGAAATGCCGCACAGTCTCGCGGTTTCTTCCACCGAATGTTCCTTCAGCGCGTGCAATTGCAGCGGCTGTCGCAAAAGAGCAGGTAACTGGCGCACGCGCTGGCGGAGCCGCCGGGCCCTGTCACGCCGGACCGCGAGTTCCTCCGGACCGGAGCGTGGATCGCACAGCCTGGCAACCGGCGGAATGCCGTCACCCTCACTGGTATCCTCCAGCGACACCGCGGCTCTCGTGCGCCGCTTGCGCAGGACCATCAGGGAAGAGTTGATGGCGATGCGGGTCAGCCAGGTCGATAGCGTGGACCGGCCGTCAAAATCGCCGATGTGCGTAAAGGCACGGAGAAAGGCGTCCTGCAGAACATCCTCCGCATCCTCCGGGTTGCGCGTGATTCGCCAGGTGATCGACAGGAGACGGCCTGACTGGGAGCGCCAAATCTCTTCCAGCAGGAGGTGGGGCTCTTCATCCGCCATGGCCTTGTCTCGCAGGCCTGCCTGCGGCGCGTCGTGGTTCCATGCAGTCATCGGAATAATCTCCTGGGGCCGCGCCGCTCGACCGAAGTCAAAGCGGCGCAGGTTGGTTGTTGCAGTTGCGGGCCGGTTGCGGCTCGATTGCGAGTTATCTCCTGGCTTCCTGCTGGCCCGGAACCCAGACCGCATCGGGCGCTGCCAGCTGTACTCCCGCAAGCTCGGTGTTCAGTCGAACCATCTGCAGGCCGGGCTTCCTGCCGGGCGTCGCGGAAAAGCTCAGCAGGTATTGGTTGTCCAGCACCTTATCGAGGCGATTCAAGCAGGGCACCAGACTGACCGGGTTGCCGAGGCCGAGGTAACAGGACTCACCGCCGGTCTTCGCCGAGAGCCGCGTCATATCGTTCTGCCCGCTGGTCGCAGTCCAGTAGCTGCGGTGCCAGCGGCCGATTCCGGGCGCGTAGATCGTGTGGATGAGCGTGCCGGTTCGCTGGGCGACCAGGCTGGCCGTATCGGCGTCGGGATTGAGGTGCAGGCCGTGCCACAAATGGCGCCCATTACGGCCGGCACGGTCGATTCCATCGGTGAGCATCACGATCTCCCGCCGGTTGTCGGAGACCGGCCAGCCCTTCATCAGACTGGTGATCGAGAGCCAGGGACTGCCGTATGCACCGGGGGTGCCCATCGGCAAACGCAGCGCCCGTTTGGCACGCGCATGATCCAGGGTCAGGTCCTGCACGACCCGCATCGTGCCACTCCTCATGTAAGCGACTCCGATGGCGGTCGACGGTGGCTGCCGGTCGATGAAGTCCTTCACATCGCCGAGATGGGAACCCAGCCGCGCGTCGGACGCCTCATCAATGAGGATGAACAGTTCCAGTCCCGCTCGTTGTCCCCGGGCCGGCACCCATTCGGTGACCTGCAGGCGCTGCTTGCCCTGCCGGACGATCACATCCTGCGGGCTGATGGGGGGCATCCGCTTGCCGTCATCCACGCTCGCCGTCACGGTTGTAGTCACCTGGACGGCATTGCTGCCCGCCTCGGCCGCCGCCGCGTACAGCGACGGGAGCGCGACAGCGCAACCTACGAGGACTGCCGCCCAGCGATAGATCCAGAGCGCTCTTACGAATTTCATGACATCCTCCTCGGACGATTTGCGTCCTGCTTGCTCTCCGCACCCGGACGGCCGAGCGGCGAACCCCTCGACGAGGTTTCGCTGTGCCTTACCGTCTGCCGGGCGCGAAGGACGGTTTCAGTTGGTGTTGGTTCTCCGGGTCAGGCGCAGCCCCAGATACAGTGCCAGTGCCATCAGGCCCAGCAGTGCAATCAGCGGAAGCGGACTAGCGGTCTGAGGCAGCGTCGCCTGGGCCCATGCGTGCTCCGCCGTCACGCTGCCATCCGCCGTGGGCTCAGGAGCAAGCTCCCTCAGGCTGGGAAACAGCAGCGCGCCGACGAGCCTGGGCAGAGGAGGCGCAGGCGCCTCGCCTACTACCGTCTTGTTCTGCGAGACCACCGTGTGCGTGTCATCGGTGACGATCGTCGCCTCGAAGTTCATACCGGTTCTCAGGTCGCGCACTTCCCGGGGCTGCCCATTGACGAAGAACTTCGCATGACCGGGAACCCGGAACATGTGATTCTTCCCGTCGGCCAACGACACGATTACGGTGTTCGGAGCGCTCACGTGCCAGATCTTGCCTTTGATCGTCTGCACTGAGTTGACGAAATGCGGAGTGGTGGTGGTTGTAATGGTCTGCGTGAGCGTGGTGCCAGCCTTCAGATCGTGAACGCTGACATCCTTCCCGTCGATCCTGAAGACATCGCTGTCGGGCACGCGCAGGTGTTCGACTTTGCCGTCATCGAGTTTGAGGACCAGATCGTTGCCTTCAACGTAGACGACCTGGGCGTTGCGCACCGCAGTTTCCAAAGTTGGCGTTCCAGGTTGAACGCTGGTGGTGGTGGTATCCTGGGCCGCTGCCCGCAGTGGGCTGCTGACCAGAATCAGGGCGCCGATCGCTCCCAGAGCGAACCAGCGCGACAGAAAATTCAGTGTGTTCATGGGGTCTTCCTTTCTTAGTACCGACTGCGCGTCGGACGCTCGGCTGCCTTACGTCGCCGGTTCAGCGCATGGGCAGAATCGCATCCCCGCCTTCTGGTTACATCGCCATTTGGAGTGCCTGGAGTTCCCCACTTTGGTGG